>CAYPUS010000030.1:0-7032 GCA_964413815.1 uncultured Aquabacterium sp.
CCACGAACGCCGTGCTGGAGCAGCGTCTGGCGGCGCTGGAAGGCGGTGTGGGGTTCATGATGCGGCTGTAGATGTTGCCCGCCACCTTCAGATCGAACAAGTCGGCGCCGTGCTGCGCGCTGTCGAAGGCGTAGGCCGCCGTCTGGTAGATGGGCACGGCCACCGCTTTGGTGGTGGGCTCGGGCGAGTAGCCACCGTGCACGGACAGGGTCTCGAATTTCCAATTGGGTGCAGCAGTCATGTGGGGTCTCCATCGAAACCCCGCACCCTAGCCCAAGCCCCGGCCCACCGTAAATGGGGATCGGCGTGCATGGGTCTGCGCAATTCGCATAACCCGACGCGCCGACGGGATCACTCCAGGTTCTGCACCTATTTCAGTACTTGACGTGTAACTTGTTGATTGTAGGAAGATTTTTTGTTATTCCATATTTTGGGTACCCCACGATTCACCACCAATGCCTCCGTTGCACTATCCGCTTGCGATAGAGGCACAACAGGCCACAGCGTGCCGCCGGGCGCAACTCTATAATCGCCGCCATGCATGTTTCCACCCCCACCCGCCGACGCTGGGCCTGGGTGACCGCCATGGTCATCCTGATGGCTGCGTTCGCGCCGGCGGTTTCGGCCTGGCTGGCTCATGCATCGGGCTCCAAGATGCTGTGGCAGGAAATCTGCACCACCCAGGAGGCCCGCAAGGTCGTGCTGGTCCAGTACGGGGCTTCGGGCGAACCAGCAGACTCCAAGGGGCATCTGACTCAAGGACACTGCCCTATGTGCGTCCTGCAAAGTCAGGCATCCGCTCTGCCACCGCCAGACGTTCAACCCCGCATCCCGGCGGCGAGCGGTTCCTACGAACGGCCGGTGCTGTTCCTGCAAGCGCCCCGCACGCTCTTTGTGTGGGCCTCGGCGCTTGCGCGCGCACCACCCATCAGCGCCTAAGCCCTAGGCAATCTGAGGGGCCGCCCCGGCCTCATCCAGACTTGCCGACATCGCCGCCGTCTCTGGCGCCGCTCTTCCGACACGTTGTTGATCGCCAAATGGCCGGGCGCCTGCGCCCAAGCCAGCGAGGGCCGCAAACGCCCTGCGCATGGCACTTGCTCGCGCGTGAACGCCAGACGATGGTGGCAGGTTCGCCGTCAAGAAGAGTACCTGCCTTACCCGTTGAATCGAAGGACCGGACATGCGTCCCCAGACATCACCTTCCACACCCGAATCGGCGCTGTATCGCCGGGTCTGGCGCTGGCATTTCTATGCCGGCCTGATCTGCCTACCTTTCCTGGCAATCCTGGCTTTGACTGGCGCGCTGTACCTGTTCAAGGAGCCGATTGACTCGGTCGTCTACGCCAAGTACCGTCTCGCCCCCACGACCTCCGCACTCCCACTGGATGCCGAAACACTGGTAGCCAAGGCACAAGCGGCCCATGCGGGGCATGGCTGTCCGCTTCGTGGCGCCGCCTGAGGTCGGCCGTAGCGCCGAGGTCGGCATCCGCACGGCAAGCGGAACGGTATCGGTCTACCTCGATCCCGCCAACGGCCAGATTCTGGGGACGCTGCAAGACGACTCCAAGCTGATGGAGGTCATCAAGCGCCTGCATTCGTTGGCCATCGTCGGCACAGTGGGCAACCATTGGATCGAGATCGTGGCGGGCTGGGCCATCGTGCTGGTGATGTCCGGCATCTTCCTGTGGTGGCCTCGCGGGCGGTCGGGCGGTGTCTACACCGTGCGCGGCAAGCCGGCACAGCGCCCGTGGTGGCGCGACCTGCACGCCGTCACCGGGATCATCGCCTCCGCAGCCATCGTGTTCCTGGCCGTCACCGGCATGCCGTGGTCGGCGTATTGGGGGCAGCAGTTCGGCCGCCTGACGAACGAATGGGGCGTCGGCTTGCCGAAGTATCTGTGGGGCAAGCCCGAGTCTTCGCCGCCGCTGGCCAGCCTGGGCGATACGCCGTGGACGCTCAGCCAGGCGCGGCTTCCCGAGTCTTCGTCTCACGCTGGTCATCATGAAGGCACGCCTTCCACCCCCGCCGCAGAAGAGGAAACGCCATCCATCGGCCTGAACGAGGCCTTGCAGATTTTCACGAGCCTGGGGCTGCCCAACGGCACGCCCGTGAGCCTGCCGGGCGGCCCGCGCGGCGTGTACACGTCGATGCTGCTGCCTGATGACGTGAAGGCGCAGCGCGTGGTCCACCTCGACCGCTATTCGGGTGCCGTGGTGGCCGATGTCGGCTACAAGGACTACGGCGGGGCCGGCAAGCTGGTCGAGTGGGGCATCAACCTGCACACCGGCCGCCAGTTCGGCTGGGTCAACCAGCTCGTGATGCTGGCCGGCTGCGTCTCGATCCTGCTGCTGGCGATGTCCGCCGTGGTGATGTGGTGGAAGCGTCGGCCCCGTGGTCGGGTGGCCGCACCCCCTCGCAAGGCTGGAGACCGTGCCGCCTTCGGCGCCCTGGCCATCGCCGCCGCACTGGGCCTGTTCTATCCGCTGCTGGGTGCATCGATGCTCGCCGCGATGCTCATCGACGCCGTCGTGCCGCAACGCTGGCACGAACGCTTCGCCCTCTGATCCCCCGATTTCATACCCCACGCTTTACCCCGAGTTGAGGAAGTTCATGAAGAATCAGTTCGCCGCCTCTGCGGCCTTGATGTTCGCCGCCATGCCTGCCGCCCATGCCGCAGAAGCGACAGCCCCCGAACAGACCCTGCCCGCCGTCACCGTCACGGCCTCTGCAAGCGGCACGCCGACCGCGCCGACCATCAAGGGAGCCACCACTGAAATCGAACGCACCCCAGGCGCGGTCGAAGTCGTACCGGACTCGGCGTTCAAGAGCGGGCCGGCGCAAACCATCAAGGATGTGCTGGGCTCGGTGCCCGGCGTCATCACGCAATCCCGTTGGGGCCCGGACGCCCGGATCTCGATCCGTGGCTCGGGCCTGTCGCGCAGCTACGGCAACCGGGGCATCAACATGTACATGGATGGCGTGCCCATCAACACCTCCGATGGCCTCTTCGACCTCTTCGAGATCGACCCCACCGCCTATCGTTATGTCGAGGTGTTCAAGGGTGCGAATGCGCTGCGCTACGGGGCCAATGCGCTTGGCGGTGCCGTCAACTTCGTGACGCCGACCGGCCGCAGTGCCGACCGCTTCGATGCACGCTTCGATGTGGGCAGCTTCGGCTACAACCGGGCGCAAGTCAGCACGGGCGGCACGGCAGGAACCGAGGGTGCCTTCGACTACTTCGTCACCGCATCGAGTGAGCGTTTCGACGGCTACCGCGATCACAGCAACGGCCATCAGGAACGGTTCAGCGGCAACATCGGCTATCAGTTCTCGCCGACGGCTGAAACACGCTTCTACGTGAACCTCAATTCCTGGCGCTCGCGCCTGCCGGGCGAGGTGAGCAAGGATGCGGCGCTGAACTCGCCGCAGGACGCGGACAGCTATTTCGTGCTGGTCGATCAGCAACGCAACATCGATTCGCAACGCCTGGCCAACAAGACCACGCTGCGCTTTGGCCCGACCACCGTGGACCTGGGTCTGTTTGGTGTCCGGCGCCATGTGATGCACCCCATCTTTCAATGGCTCGACTACCGCGTTCGCGACCATGGTGGCTTCTTCCGCGTCACGGATGACCGGACCATTGGCGCCTCCCGCAACCGGCTGATTGGGGGCTTCAATCTCCACAACGGCTCCATCGACAACAACCAGTACCAGAACCTGCCGGGTGCCGTGAAGGGTGCCTTGGCTGTGTCCAACATCGACAAGTCCGAGAACCTGTCGGCCTATGTGGAGGACTCGTTCTTCATTCGCCCCGAATTGGCGCTCGTTGCCGGTGGTCAGGTCCAGCACTCGGTTCGCAGCCGACAGGATCGCTTCCTGTCGAATGGCGACCAGTCCGGGCGCCGCACCTACGACAACTTCAGTCCAAAGCTCGGCGTGCTGTGGGATGTCGATCCCTCGTGGCAAGTATTCGCCAATGCATCGCGCAGCGCCGAAGTGCCGACCTTCGACGTGAATTCGTTCAGCTCGACGGCAGCATCCTCCGTCGATGCACAGACCGCGACCACCTATGAAATCGGCACCCGGGGCCGCCGTCCGGACCTGACCTGGGACATTGCGTTGTACCGCGCGAACATCCGCAAGGAACTGCAATGCCTGACGAACCCGTCCAGCCCGGGATCGTGCACTGTCAGGAACGCCGACCGAACAGTGCACCAAGGCATTGAGGCCGGCGTGGGCGTCGCATTCCTCAAGTCCACCTTCTCGCAAGGCGACCGCACGTGGTTCAACGCCACCTACACCTACAACGGCTTCTCCTTCGATGGCGACGCACGTTATGGCGACAATCGCCTGCCCGGTGTGCCGCAACACCACATCCGCGCCGAACTGCTCTACAAGCGTCCCGGTGGCTTCTTCGCGGGCCCGAACATCGAGTGGGTGCCCAAGGCCTACTACGCCGACAACGCCAATCAGTTGACGGTCGATTCGTACAAGCTGCTGAACTTCAAGATCGGCTATGGCGAAGAACGCTCGGGTTGGTCCGGCTACATCGAAGGGCGCAACTTGCTTGACAAGCGCTACCTGTCCAGCACGGTCGTGGTCGAAACCGCCACACCCACATCGGCGCTGTTCAATCCCGGCACCGGCCGTTCGGTCTATGCGGGCGCCCGGTTCATCTGGTGATGCTTGAGGCCATGCACATGCCAAGTATCTTTCTCACGACTGTGACGGCTTGATGCATGGCCATGGCATCGGATGAGATTGTGAAGAACCTCATGAACACCTAGACTAGCGCACCATGTTTCGGTCGCTCACTGCGCTGCGTTCACGCCGCTGGGCTTGGTTGACCTGGGTGTCCATCTGGGTCTTCAGCCTGTCGGCTCTGATGCCTGCCATCTCTGGCTGGGTGGCATCATCGCGCTCGGCCGGATCATGGATCGAGGTGTGCTCGATACAGGGCACCAAATGGGTCCAAGCCCAGTCCGACAAGGATGCATCGCCCGATGGCAAGGGCCACCTCTACGGCAGCAACGCACATTGCGCCTTCTGCCTCTTGCAGCAGCACGCCCCCGCGCTGCCTGCGCAGCCAGCACCATTGACCGTGGCCGCCCTGGCCACGGTGGAACTGCTGCCCACACTTTTCCTGCGTTCTCCCCGAACGCTGTTCGCTTGGTCGCCGCTCTCCGCGCGCGCACCGCCCCTGTCCGCCTGATCCGGCATTGAAGCGGCTTCCGACAAGCGAAGCCTGTTCTCTTCATACGCCAGCATGGCCCCGATGCCTGCGCCCGACTTGATCGGCTGAGGCTCGGTCGCACTGCTGCGTGCCCGTCAGGAGACCTCCGTGCTCACCCATGAAGCATCGCGCAGGCTGCATTGGCCCGCGCGCCTTGGCATGCCTTGCTGGTGCGCGCATGGCATCGGCTTGACCACCATCGCCCTCTGGGCGGCCTGGATGGTCTGGCTCGCCGCCGATGCCAGCCCACCTCATCCCTCGTCTTGCTGCCACAGCGCCATCACGTTGGTCGCACCGGTATCGCCATCTGACAGCAATTCCGTTCATTGATCACTGCGTCAACGCCCAACGCGTTGACGCCATGCCGTCCATATCCATCCGGAGCCGCGCGCCAGCAGGCCGTGGCATTCACAGCTTTCCAACCACCAAACCGTAAGGAGAAGTTCACATGACGTTCAAAGCCCATCTCAAATCCCACCTGGGCGCACCGCTTGCGCTGGCCGCGCTGGTCTCACTGAGCCTGCCCGCCCAGGCGCACATCGGCTACACCGGCCGCGACTTCGGCAGCTTCACAGGTCTGGAGAACGCATCCTCGACCATCGCCAACCAGGCCATCAGCGGCAACTTCGGCTGGGCCGATGCGGCGGACGCGGACTTCGGCGACAGCCACAAAGACCGCATCTACCGTTTCCATCTGGACAACGAAGCCTTCGTCACCATCACCGCCCAGGCCAACGCCACGGCCACGCCCGCATCCATTGGCGGCCTGCTGCCCGGCTTCTCCGTCTACAGCGGCTTGGCGCACATCAGCCCGATACCGGCCGACTACGACAGCGCGCCAATCACCAAGGCCTACCTGAACGCCACCTTCCCGGATGGCAGCGGCGGCACCACCAAGGAAGGCGCCTGGAACGCTGTAGGCGACTGGAAGATCGGCAACGACGCCGGCACCACATTTGCTGACCTGACGACCTTCACCCTCAAGGGCTACGCGGTGGACGGCACATCGTCCAACTTCGGCACCACGCCCGGCATCGTGGGGGATGGTGTGGCCGATGGCTACGTCAGTCGCACCTTCAAGCTCGGCGCTGGCGACTACACGCTGTTCGTCGGCGGCGCCGACTACGCCGCGCAACTGCCGTCCAACCCGGATCTGGCCAAGGCCTATGGCGTGAGCGTTTCGCTCAACGTTTCTGCCGTGCCTGAGGCCGAGACATGGGCCATGGCCTTGATCGGCCTGGGCTGCGTCGGCGTGATCCGCCAACGCTCGCAAAGCCGCCAGCGCGCTCGCGCCGCTTGAGCCCTGTCGCCGCACCTCTTTTTCAACACGCATCAAGGATCCCTATGCAAATTCGCACCCTTGCCGCCGCATCGCTGGCACTGATCGCTTCTTTCGCAGCCGCTACCGCTCAGGCTGCCAGCTACAACGTGACGACCACGTTCTTCGAACCCGAGACACAGCCGAAGAACTCGGTCTTCGTCGGCAGCTTCGATTACGACGCGGGCACGCACACCATCACCAACCTGCAAGGCCAGCTCAGCGAGTCCATGTCCGGCACCAACGCCAACGACATGACCTGGCTGACCTTGGGCAATCAGTTGGCCTCCTGGTATGACGCGAGCCTGGGCGGCACCTTCGCAGCGGCCTTCAAGAACGCCACAACGGACACCTTCTGGACGGGCGGCGGTGGCGACGGCTGGAGTCCGGCGTCCGGCGTGGGCGCAGGCGGCGTCTATCACGGCTTCCCCAAGGCATCCAGCAACCCGGGCAATGCCTATGCGCTGATCTTCGTGCCGAA
>CAYPUS010000030.1:7042-17110 GCA_964413815.1 uncultured Aquabacterium sp.
CCCCCTCGTCTCGCTCACGCAGGCGCAACTCGACAAGCTCGCCTATGCCGACTGCGCACCCGGCGGAATGATGGGATCGGTTTGCATGACCGGCACCTCCTTGGCTGGCTATGGCGCTGTGGGGACGATGAGCGGCTATCCACTGTCGCAAAGCATCACCGCCGCCGTTCCAGAGCCATCGTCGATGGCGCTGGCCCTGATCGGCTTGACGGTTGCCGCTGGCGTGGCGCGCAGGAAGCAAGCCCGCTGACCTGAGCTTTGTCGTCCCTGATGGCGGGGCGTTTCAGCCTCGCCATCCTGCTTTACCTGTTGTCATGACTGCCTCTTCAACCTTTGCCCAGTCGGGCGACCAGCATCGTCCGAAGCCTTTATGGCTCGCACTGGCCTTGTCTGGTCTCTTCTCAATGCCGACACACGGTGCCGAGCAAGTCTTGCCCACCGTGACCGTGACGGGCTCGGCCGGTCCCGAAGTGGTCGTCAACAAGGCCCGGGGCTTGACGGCGCGGCAGGCCGGATCGACCGATGTCACGGATCTGCTGAAAGATGTCCCTGGCGTGAGCATGTACGGCGCGGGCGGCATCTCCGCCCTGCCCGTCCTGCGCGGCTTGGCCGATGACAGGCTGCGCGTGCGCGTCAATGGCATGGACCCACAGTCGGCGTGCCCCAATCACATGAACTCACCGCTTTCCTACATCGCGCCTTCGGACGTGGCGTCCATCTCGGTACTGGCGGGCGTGACGCCGGTCAGCGCTGGCGGCGACAACCTGGGCGGAACCATCGATGTGCGCAGCGCGCCGCCTTTGTTCGCATCGGAAGGCCAGTCGTCCGTGAGCGAAGGCGAGCTGAAGACCTTCTTCCGCAGCAACGGTCAGGTCCGGGGAGGATCGGCTAAGGCGGCCTGGGGCAGTACGGACTGGAGCTTGAGCTACAGCGGCAGCACCGCACAAGCGAACAACTACCGCGCCGCCCGGCCGTTCAAGCGAGAGGAAGCCGGCACCGAGGGCGGCCCGCCGATTGGAGGCGACGAGTTGGCCTCCACCGGCTACCACTTCCTCAACCACGACCTGGGTGTGGCGTGGCGGTCGGCAAACCATCTACTGCGGCTGAATGTCGGCGAACAGCATGTGTTCTTTGAGGGCTATCCCAACCAGCGCATGGACATGACCGACAACCAGAACCGGCACGTCAACCTTCGCTATGAAGGCGAGTACGACTGGGGATCGCTCAACGCCCGGCTGACCACGCAGCGAACCCGCCATGCGATGGACATGGGCCCGAACCGCTACCAGTACGGCACCGGCATGCCCATGCTCAGCCGCGCGGACACGGACAGCGGCGAGGTGGGCGTGTCGCTGCCCATGGGTGAGCACGACACCTTGAATGCGGGCGCCGAGTACCTGCGCTACACCCTGTATGACTGGTGGCCCGCCGTAGGTGGGAGCATGGGGCCGCAGGCCTTCTGGAACATCGACAACGGCCGGCGCAACCGCCTGGGCAGCTACGTGGAATGGTCACGCCACTGGCATGCGCAATGGCAAAGCCAGATCGGCATCAGGCGTGAGCGCGTTGAGGCGGACGCCTCGCCCGTGCAGGGCTACAACAACGGCCTGGCCGCGCTGTGGGGCAACGAGGCTGCGGCCTTCAATGCGAGCAACCATCGGCACGTTGACCAGAACTGGGATTTCAGCGCGCAGCTGACGCATCAGGCGAACCGATCCGACAGCCTGGAGCTGGGCTATGCCCGCAAGACCCGCTCGCCCAATCTGTACCAGCGCTATCCATGGTCCACGCAGGCCATGGCCGCGCTGATGAACAACCTGGTGGGCGACGGCAACGGCTACATCGGCAATGAAAATTTGCGGCCCGAGGTTGCTCACACCGTGAACCTGTCCGGTCAATGGCGATCCGCCGAGGGGCAGGCGTGGCAGTTCAAGGCCAATGCCTACCTCACCTACATCGATGACTACATCGACGCGCGGCGCTGCGACTTCGGCCAATGCAATGCGGCCAACACCACGGCGAGGAATGGCTTCGTGCTGCTGCAATACGTCAACCAGTCGGCACGTATCGGCGGCATGGATCTGTCCGGCAAGGCTTTGCTCGGTCACACCGAAAGCTGGGGGCGCTTCGACCTGCAAGGCATGCTGAACCTGCTGCGAGGTGCCAACCGGCAAACGAGTGAGCCGCTCTACAACATCATGCCGGCGAATGGATCTGTTGCGCTGTCGAACCAGTTCAAGGGCTGGACCCACACCGCCGAATGGCTGCTGGTCGCCGGCAAGCACCGGGTGTCACACGTGCGCAACGAGATCACCACCACTGGCTACAGCCTTCTGAACCTGCGCAGCAGCCGCGAATGGAAGGCAGCTCGCCTCGACCTGGGCATTGACAACCTGTTCGACCGCTTCTATCGCCCACCGTTGGGTGGCGCCTACGTTGGTCAGGGTGCATCCATGACCACCAACGGCATCCCTTGGGGGCAAGTGGTCCCGGCGCCAGGGCGCTCATTCACCGCCACGGTGACCTTGCGGTATTGAGCATGAAGCAGATCAGACACCTTGACCGAGACGTAACGATGCGCCATTCACGTCGAATCGAGCGGCCTGCCAAACAGTTTCATCTTTGGGCAGGCATCTTCCTGACGCTGGTATTGACTGGCTGTGGCGGCGGGGGTGACGGCGCGGCGGTCCGCGCGGAACCCCAATCGCTTTCCGTCGATGCCGCGCCTGCCACGCAGCCCGGCGACACCTTCACCGTGCGGGCACAAGCCAGCTCGGGCCTGCCAGTCAAGTACGCCAGCGCCACGCCGCTGGTTTGCCTCGTGGGCAATGGCGGCTTGGTCACGGCGCTCGCCCCTGGCCAATGCGTCATCACCATCACGCAGGATGGCAATCCGGACTTCGCGCCCGCTGCCCCGGCCACTTTGCGCTTCCAAGTCGAGGTCAATCCACGGCAGACATTGAGCTTCCTCCCCATCCCTGACTTGACGCTGGGAGGATCCGCAACCGTCACCGCCAAGGCCAGCTCAGGTCTGCCGGTTCGGTACAGCAGCCAATCCCCCACCGTGTGTTCGGTGGACACCGCTTCAGGTGCCGTGACCAGTCTTACAACCGGTGATTGCTTGATCGCCGCCGATCAGGCAGGCGATGCGACTTACCTCCCCGCCACGCAGACCGTCGCTACCTTGCCTGTGCAAATCCCCTCAGGCGTTTCAGCACCGCCGGCTCCCACAGGTGTCGCTGTCACGGCGGCCGATTCGCCTGGCGCCGTCATCGTGAGCGCCAGCACCACGCCCAGCGGGGGCAGCCCCATCACTCACTACACCATCCGCTCCACGTCCGGCGCCGTATCGTCGGACGCGGTGGTGTTGCCCGCAACCGTGGACTGCGGAGGAACCTGCAAAGGCTTGGCATTCACCGTGTCTGCCAGCAATGCACTGGGCCAAGGGATTGCTTCACCGGCAACGCACGTCATCACGCGCTATGAAGTGGTCGAGACCTTCCACGAGCCCGACACGCAACCGCGCAACACGGTGTTCACGGGCACCTTCGTCTTCGATGCCACCACAGGCGAAGTGTCAGGGCTGCAAGGCCAGCTCACGGAATCCATGACCGGCGATCCCACCTCCGCGCCGCCCGGCTACGGCATGGCGCTGCTGACATTGAGCCATCAGCTTTCCGTGGTGCGCGACGATGCATTGGGCGGCTTGCTGGTCACGACCTTCCTGCTGCCGACCACCGACACCTTCACAAAGAACTTCGGAGGTGACGGATGGATGCCAGGGGCAGGCTTCGGACTGTACGCAGGATTTCCTTCTGGCAAGAACCCATCTGCAGGCGGTACAGGCAACGCCTATGCACGCATCTTCGTGAACCTGTCCGATCCTGGGGCATCGCTAACACAGGCGCAGATCGACAAGCTGGCCTATGCGGACTGTGCTGCCGGCGGCATGATGGGCGCGACATGCATGACGGGTACGAGCGTAGCCGGCTACGGCAGCATCGGGACGATGAGCGGCTATCCAGTCACTCAAATAATCCGGAGGGCGAGATAGCCGAGACGCGCGTCAGTTCTCGTACACCATGTTCAACGAAAAGCGCCTCCCAGGCATGGGATAGACGTCCTGACGATAGGACTTGGTCGCATAGACCTCTTCGAAGAGGTTCTGGATACCGAACGTCCATGTCAGCTTGTGCTGGGCGGGCCTCGTCTCCAACCGAAGCAGCGTGTCCACCACGGTGTAGGCCCTCAGACGCGGCAGGACGTTGGCCCAATCGCTGCCGTCATAGGTCTTGCCGCTGTGCCGGACGTTGGTGCCCCACTCTACGCCTGGGGCGATGCGCCACTGCACGCCGGCCGTCCAAGTCTGACGGGCCACGAGCGGAATGTCGGCATCGATCTCCTCGAACCTGGGCTTCACATAGGCAAGTTGCCCGCGCAGCCTCAGGCTGGGGAGCGCCTGCCATTTGATGTCGGCCTCCGCACCTTGGCGGCGCGTGGTCCATGGGTAGTTCTGATTGATTTCGGTGAACGTGCCTGGCGTGAAGCCGTAATAAATCTCGTCGGCGATGCGCATGTCGAACACGTTGACGGAAGCCTGGAAGCCGGGCGCCGGCTTGTAACGAACACCCGCCTCGCGTGTGCGCCCATGCTGCGGCCGCAGATCGGGGGCGGCCAGGGCAAGGTCGTCCAGATTGGGCTGGCGGATGTGCCTGCTGATGCCGACGAACGGCTCCCACTCAGGTGTCGCCTGCCAGCTCCAGCCCAGTTCGCTGCTGCGCTGCCCCCAACGCTTGTCTTCGGCGAGCGTGTCGCCGAACTGACGCGTTTGCTGGCGAACACGCATGCTGTCCCAACGCAGTCCGACTCGTGTCAGCATGCCTTGCCATGGCGACAGCCTGGCGTCCATGTGGCTCGCGCGACCGGTGACTTGTCCCCTGCGTTCAATCGACGGATCTTGAATGTCGTTCTCGGCGCGGCGGTAGCTGCCCTCGGTCAGGTGAGTGCCTACCTCAAGCGTCTGCGGCAAGCCCTTCAAGGTGGTGGTCCATTGATGGGTGGCGTGCCACTCCTGGCTCGCCAACTCGCTTTGCCACATGTTCCATTCGATCTGCTGCTCGATAGGGATGCCCACGACGGGCTCGAACCTGGGCAGATATGGATTGACCCGCTCTCGGTTGGTATAGGACAGCGACAGGCGTCCCCACCGGTCCCAATCGAACGCCAAGCCTGCTCCCAGGCGAGTATCGTCCACCGCACCGTGCGAAATCGGCTCCCGCGTGCGGCTGCGTTCATTCCATGTGCCGTCGAGCACAGCGCGCGGCAGCCCGCCAGGCATCCCGTAGCGATCCTTGCTGAGCGCGCCACGGACATAAGCATCCAGGGTGCCGCCCGGGATCTCGGGAGACAGACGCACCTCGCCCGAGACCTTGTTGCTCCAATACTGGGTGTTGTCGCGGTGGCCGTCGGTCGCGTTGTGAGATGCCTGCAAGCGTGCTGCGAGAAAGTCCTTCCCACCTTCTATGGATGCCTGGGCCACGCGTGTGTTGAAAGATGCCACGCCCAGGCCGATGCGGCCTTTAACTAAGCCAGCCTGAGGTCGGCGGGTGGTGATGTGGATGACGCCGCCGACCGCACCCGGGCCGTATTGCACGGAGCCCCCTCCCCTGACCACTTCGATGCGCTCGATCTGCGCGAGTGTCAGGGTCGATAGATCGGGACCTGATTGGTCCAAGGCATTCAGGCGTTCTCCATCCACGATCACCAGCACATTGCTGACAGACGTATCCCCCATGCCGCGGATGTCGATGGACGACCATTTGTCGCCTCCAAAGAAGCTTTGCACGGCCACGTTGGCTTCGTTGGCCAACAACTCCGTCAGATTGGAGGCCGGCGACTTGGCGATGTCTTCAGCGGTGATGACCGTCACGTTGTTGAACGTGGAGATCGGCATCCTCCGCGCTTTGACTTCAACGGGCGGCAATGTGGACTCACGCTCCTGGGACCAAGCAAGCTGCTGAAGCAGCAGGCAGGTCAACAGGGCAGCCCGCAGCGCGCCTTTCGGCATGCTGGCGCAGGGCTCAAGCCGGGTGGGCTGGGTACTACCTTTCACTGCCGCCCCTTGATGCTCAGCGCGTCACGCGGCGGCGCGCCACGCCAGCCACGATGACCAGCCCGCACAGTGCCAATGCCAATGTGGAGGCCTCGGGCACCGCAGTCGTCACGCTCAGGTTGTCGAGCGCGAAGTACGTCGGTGTGTTGATGCCGTATTGACCGACGTCCGACGAAGCCATCTCGAATTGCAGGGACGAGACCGTGCCTAGGCTCGACAAGTCGACCGTGGCCCATTGGCTCAGGATGTAATCCTGGGTGTTGTCGGCAAAACGGTAGTCGGCCAGATAGAAGTCGATCGAGCCCGTGGTGCCACCGGACGCGTCTTTGCCGATGATCGTCAGCTTGAACCAGTCCGCGTCGCTGCCCGATGCGCCGCCAAACTTCTTCGCGAAGTCGTCACCGTTGCGCATCGACAGCGCGGCATACGTGTTATTCGTGAGCGCCACGCTGCCGGCCACCACGGGGGTGTCGAAGCCAATGGCGGTAGGCACGCCCTCGTAGGAGGAAACGTAGGCCAGCGCAAAGTTCGCAGAACCGCCAGCCGCCCCGGCGTTGTAGACGCTGAACTGGTTCAGGTAACCCTCTGTCACCGTGTCCGTTTCGTTCGAGTACGTCCAGCCGGACCAACTGTCGTAGTCCGCGTTGTAGCGGTGCGCCAGCGTCGCTGCACCACTGTTGAAGGTGGTTGTGGCTTGCGGGAAGTAGTGGCTCGAAGGCGCCAGGCTGAGGTTGTCAAAGGTGCTGACAACGGTGGCCGCCTGTGCGGACACGGCCGTTGCCAACGCCGTCAGCGCAACCGCGCCAGTCTTGAAGATGAAATGTGTCATGAGGTGCTGTCTCGTCGAGATGAACAACGCGGTCCGCGCTCAGGCGCGGTGCGACGAAGCGGCGGCACGCGCACGGCGGCTCAGGCCCAGCACCGCGATGCCGATGCCGACCAGCGCCAGCGTCGAGGGCTCAGGCACTGGAGGCGTGGCAACGGGGATGCTGGCGAAATGGAGCACGCCCACGGCGTCGAGGTCGAACCCAGCGCTGCCCGTTGTCGGGAACGGGTCGTAGATCGGCCGGCCGGCGCTATCCAGCGCGGTGCCGTTGCCCAGGATGTCGACGATGCGCACGTACTGGACTTGGTTCACGTTCAGGCCTGCTGTGCCGGCCAGCAGATCGAGGTCGAACGGCGTGCCGAAGCCCTGCTTGTACTTGCCGGCCAAACCATCGATGTTCGTGGGATCGACAGCGCCGAAACCACCAACGGGCTTGGTGGTCAGGGACGAACCTTGGAAGCGGAAGAAATCCGTACCATTGGAGGAAACCTCCACGAAGCCCAGTTCAAGGAAGGTGTCGTTGAAGCTGTTTTCGAACACCGCGAAGTCGGCGCCGGCGCCGTTGGTGATGTAGCCGCCAAAGGTCAGCGTGATGCTCCCGTTGTCACCCAACACGACCACATCGTAGGAGTCACCGACGGCCTTGCCCAAGGCCTTGGCGGGCGTCTTCCAGGTGGCATCGACGCCGTTGCCCGGCAGGTAGTTCTGGTAGCCGGTGGCCCAGTTGGTGATGCTGGCGCTGTCCTTGCTGATGGCCGTGGAGCCGGGCTTGCCGGCGGCCGGAGCGTAAGGGCCAGCATAGGCCGAGCTGATGCCACCCAGCGCCAGGGCGCCAAGGATGATCGAAGAAGAGAGGGTGTGACGCAGGTTTCGCATGATTGCTCCCGAAGCCCACGGCTTGAAGAAGCGCCGCAGGCCGGTTGAAAAACCGATCGAAGCGGAACGCGAAGGAGATGCGCATGCACACAGAGACCCGGCCGCAGCCGTTGCCAATAGAGCACGTCACCGCCTTGCCGCCCACCGCAGCCATCGGGTCATGCATCAGGCCGGTCTCCGGGCTTGCGAGCGCGTATGGACGCCAGCGGTCCGCCTTCCCATGCCTGCGCACAGTGGCTGGCACCGGTTGTCACCAATGCCGTGGATCACCTTGACTCGCTTACCGTTGCGGGGGCAGCGCCGGAATGACGAAGGGCGTCTTCTGCGAAGAAGAGCGCCCTGTCGCGCACCGGCTTCCCGTTTCACCCTTGCGAACGTGGAGCGTTCCAAGGACACCTGAAGCTGACGGCAGTGTAACCCCGTGTAGTAGTCCCCCGCTTGCATACCCCCGAATCGGAGGTGCGGGCTTCGCTCAGAACGCCAGATTCAAGCTTACGCGCACCGTGCGAGGCTCCGCCGGGTGGGTGTGGATGTCTTCGACATCGGCAGTCTCGTTCTCCAGCCGCGAGGAGTAGAAGTAGTCGATGTCGCTGGCCTTGCGGTCGAACAGATTGAAGACGTCGAGCGACAGTTTCAGGTCCTTATTGATCTTGTAGCCCACGCGCGCATAGGCCAGCGTCGTGCCCTTGGAACGGACGCTGTTGTCCTCCACCAGCGAACGCGGCCCGAAATAGCGAAGTTGGAATTGGCCGAACCAAGGTCCCAACTCGGTCACCGTCGCACCGAGTGAAACCACGGTGCGCACCGAACCTGGCACGAAACTCCCGGTGCGCCCGCCTTCCCCTTCCTGGTCTTGATCGAAGCGGGACTGCGACATCGCGATGTCCGCGTCGAAGAACAGCCAAGACTTGGCCACGTAGTGATTGTTCAACTCGATCCCGTAGCGCTTGGTCGCACCACTGGCTTCGGTCTCCCCTGCATCACCCACGAACACGAGTTCCGAATCGAGCTTGAGTTGCCACAGCGCGATGGAGGTCTGGAGCCCCGGCATCCATTCCGTGCGCAGCCCCACTTCGCTGCCTCGTGTGCGCACCAGCGGGTCGGCGGCATCGGCGGCCGCGGTCATCCCACGTGCATCGTTGCTGTGAAAGCCATAGCCCGCGTTGACGAAAAACTCCGTCTTCGCCCACGGCCCAAAGATCATCGACAGCTTGGGGCTGTTGATCCAGGCCGAGCGCTCGCCGCTGTTGCCCGCGATGGAGCTGTCCACATCAACTGAAACCCGGTCGCCCCGCAAGCCGGCAACGCTGCGCAACCACGGTGTCCACCGCATGTCGTTCTGAGCATAGATGCCTACGCTGCTTTCGCGAACGCGGCTCTCTTGCTGTGTGTCCGTGCGACTGCCGTCTTTTGCGTCATACAAGCCAACAGGGCTCAGCCGGTCATGACGGGCTTGAAGGCCTACCGTGTTGCGCATCTCATACCCGCCCAGCGTCGTCTGCCACAGCCTGCTTGCCGTGCCGCCGATGACCCGACGCTTTTCAGCTTGCTCGAACTGATCGCCGTCCGGGCCGGTCGTGAAGTACGAGAAGTTGGAAAACAGGTTCAGGCGCGATGCGATGGCGTAGGCGTTCGCATGCCACTCGCCGCCGTCCTCCAGCACCTTCGTCCAGTCATAAGACAAGCTGGCGCGACGGGTTTCGCCATGGTCGCTGGGGTCGATGGCGCCAAAGCGGCCGATCAGTCCACTGTCGATGGCGCGCTGCGGCACCTGGTCCGTGCTGTCCCATTTGCCGGAGTACGCCATGGCGGTGAGCGAGTGGCGCGTGTCGCCTTCGGCCAGGGTGTATCGCAGCACGCCATTGAAGCGGCGGAAGTGTTCCTTGTTATCCCACGGGCCGTCGTTGTGGGCGCCTTCGACGGCGTAGAGCAGCGTGCCCGTCTTCAGCGCCGATGAGTTGGCAACAAGGGCTCGCGCATAACCGTTCTCGCCCAGCGTGATGGTGGCCATGCCTCTGGGCAATTGGTCAAGCAGCCCGATCCGTGCCGATCCGGCCGAACTGAAATCGCCGTCTTCGGCCGCATACAGGCCCTTGCGGTAGTGGATGTTGCGCACCAGCTCAGGGATAAGGAAGTTCAGATCGCTGTAGCCCTGGCCATGTGCATGCGTCGGCATGTTGACCGGCATACCGTCAACGAAGGTGGCGAAGTCGGTGCCGTGGTCGAGGTTGAAGCCGCGCAGGTAATACTGGTT
>CAYPUS010000031.1:0-16319 GCA_964413815.1 uncultured Aquabacterium sp.
CGCTACAGCGGCACCGTGGTGGCCATCACCCACGACCGCTACTTCCTGGACAACGCCGCCGAGTGGATCCTCGAACTCGACCGCGGCGCCGGCCATCCCTACAAGGGCAACTATTCCGACTGGCTGGAAGCAAAGGAAAAGCGCCTGGAGCAGGAGCAAAAGACCGAAGACGCCCGCGCCAAGGCCCTGAAGCAGGAACTGGAATGGGTGCGCAAGAACACCAAGGGCCGTCAGGCCAAGTCCAAGGCGCGTCTGGCCCGCTTTGAAGAACTGAGCGACGTCGAATACCAGCGCCGCAACGAGACGAACGAAATCTTCATTCCCGTGGCCGAGCGCCTCGGCAACGAAGTCATCGAGTTCAAGAACGTCACCAAGTCCTTTGGTGACCGCTGCCTGATCGACAACCTGAGCTTCAAGGTACCCGCTGGCGCCATCGTCGGCATCATCGGCCCCAACGGCGCGGGCAAGTCCACGCTGTTCCGCATGATCCAGGGCGTGGAGAAGCCCGACAGCGGCAGGATCTCCGTCGGCCAGACCGCCAAGCTCGCCTTCGTGGACCAGAGCCGCGAATCGCTCGAAGGCGACAAGACCGTGTGGGAAGACGTCTCCGGCGGCCTGGACAACATCACCGTGGGCAAGTTCGTCATGCCCAGCCGCGCCTACATCGGCCGCTTCAACTTCAAGGGCAATGACCAGCAGAAGCTGGTGAAGAATCTCTCGGGCGGCGAGCGCGGCCGCCTGCACCTGGCCAAGACCCTGGCCCAGGGCGGCAACGTGCTGATGCTTGACGAACCCTCCAATGACCTGGACGTCGAAACCCTGCGCGCGCTGGAAGACGCCCTGCTGGAGTTCGCCGGCAGCGCCATGATCATTTCCCACGATCGCTGGTTCCTCGACCGCATCTGTACGCACATCCTGGCCTGCGAAGGCGATTCCCAGTGGTTCTTCTTCGACGGCAATTACCAAGAATATGAGGCCGACAAAAAGAAGCGGCTTGGCGAAGAAGGTGCGCGCCCCAAGCGCGTGCGTTTCAAGCCGATTCGTTGAACCGTCGGCTGAACACGCCGACATACTGTTTGCAGGTTTGCCACAAACTACTTGGTCTATCTGCGACAACATGTTTCCAAAGCTCGCCGCCTGCGCAAGCCAAGCCCGTCCCAGGACGGGCTTTTTCATGGCCGCTTCACGGGCTGCACGGGGTATCCCTAGGGTTTCCTTTCGAAGGGCCGCCCCCTGCGGGGGCTAGAATTTCCGAGACTTAATTGGCGCAGGCAGCCATGCCCCATGTGCCGGGGCCAACGACCTCGCGCTTCATGTTCAGGGATCCGGGTCCGGCTGCCCGACGTCCAATTCACCATGCCCAGTGAACCCGCGAGGGAACGCCGGCCACACACACCAGACTTGTCCAGATTTGGCGCATGAGCTGGTGATAACTGATGATTCTTGTTGGAGACTTCTCGATGACCCCTCGGATTACCCGCCTGCTCACGTCGACCGCACTGGCCATCTCGGCGCTGTCCATGGGTGGCTGTGCACTGATTGAATCCAACGTCGCGGGCACCACCCTGTCCATCCTGGAAGACGGGTTCACGCCACCGGTGCTCCAAGGCACGGACGTCGAAACGGCCTGCATGTTCTCCAACGTGAATACACCGCTGGTGGGTGCCGCCCGCAACTTCTACGGCGATCCTTCGCTGATGGAAACCGTGATGCTGTCGTCGGCCGGCGTGTGCGCCGAGAACCAGGCCATCAACGAAGAGATGCGCTACCTGCGCGCCGCCCGCGAGAAGCGCGCCGACGAAGCCCAGGACGCACGCATCGCCCAGAAGCGCTTCCAGACCCTGGCCGCCGAGCGCCAGTACCTGGGCTATGTCCGCATGCGCAACAAGCTGGAACAGAAGTACTTCTTCAAGTACGGCAGCGAGTGCCCGCGCTTCAAGCGCGACTTCGATGAGGTCGTGTACCTGCTGGGCTCCATCGCCGGCCTGCAAGCCATGCAGAACGACATCTCGGCCCAGCAGACCGTTGGCGTGCCGACCGACATCGCGCCCATCGTCGAGAAGGCCATGGGCTGCCTGGACAACAAGAAGTGGTGGGGCGTGCCCAATGCCGCGCGTGCCGCGATCTGGAGCATCCTGCCCGGCGCATCGGAAGGCAAGGACGTCAAGGGCACCTTCGAGCAATCGATGGCCCTGGGTGAAGCCAAGGGCGTGCGTCTGTCGCACGTGATGGCCGCCATCGCCGCCCAGTCGACCGACGACCAGGAAGGTGTGCGCGCCACGCTCAAGCGCTTCGTGGCCATCAAGGACTTCAAGTCCAACCCGCAATACCGCCTGCTGGATGCCATCGCGCAATCGCAGATGATCAACGTCTCCGACCGCATGTGGACGCAGAACACGGGCACCCGCACGCCCATCAGCAGCCTGGGCAAGTTCTGGGATGAAAAGGCCGGCAGCGACATCAATGCCGACAGCTTCCTGAACTGATCCGAGCTCCGGTATACGGCCAGCGGCTTCCCGGGAAATCCCTTCCCCCGTGTGTGTGGGAAGGGGTTAGCCTGAGGAAACCAACGAGCAGATATAGTTACAAAATGAATCGCGCTGGCCCGTTGCAGCGCATCGTTCTGCGTGCCGAAAAAACGGCAATGTCCAGGGGTCCCCTATAGGGCCCCTGGCGTTTTCTGGTCCCGAGGAGAATTCATGAAGTTGGCCCATTCGATGAGCAAATCCGCCCTGGCCATCACGGCCGCGCTGTGCACCATGGGCAGTGCCCAGGCGGCACAAAAGCTGTGCGTGTATGACCTGCTGGGCACCGCCGGCGACCTGTTCAACATGGCCAAGGATTACGCCGTGGCGATGCAAAAGCACGGCGCCAACATCGAACTGAAGGGCTACACCGACGAACGTGTGGCCTCCGAGGACTACCGCACCGGCCAATGCGACGCCTTCGTCGCCACCGCCTTCCGCACCCGGCCCTTCAATGCGGTGGCAGCGTCCATCGACACGCTGGGCTCCACCACCATCGTCAAGGACGGCAAGATCGACATCCCCGCCAGCTACGACGTGGTGCGCAAGGTCATCCAGACCTACGCCTCGCCGGCCGCAGCCAAGCTGATGGTCGAAGGCAACCATGAAGTCGGTGGCATCACGCCGCTGGGCGCGGCCTACCCCATCATCAATGACCGCCGCGTCAACACCGTCGAAGCCCTGGCAGGCAAGCGCATCGCCTCCTTCGACTATGACAAGGCCCAGGCCGTGATGATCCAGCGCATCGGCGCGCAGCCGGTGTCGGCCGACATCATGAACTTCGCCACCAAGTTCAACAACGGTGCCGTGGACATGATCGCCGCCCCCACCATGGCCTTCAAGCCGCTGGAATTGCACAAGGGCATCGGCACGAAGGGCGCCATCACGCGCTTTCCGATCCTGATCCTGACCTACCAGATGATCCTGAACAAGACCAAGTTCCCGGAAGGCTTTGGTCTGAAGTCGCGGGAATACTGGGCCGGCCAGTTCGACCGCGCCATGCAGCTCATCAAGCAGGCCGACGCCAGCATCCCACCCGCAAGCTGGATGGAGTTGAGCGCCGAGAACTCCTACAAGTACACGCTGATGCTGCGCGAATCGCGCATCGACATCGCGCAGCAAGGCATCTACGACAAGCGGGGCCTGAAAGTGATCAAGAAGATCCGCTGCAACGTGAACCCGGCCGACCCCGAGTGCGCAACCAAGTCGGAAGAAGAATGGAAGTGATTTGAATGGCCCGAGGTGCGCACTGCGCGCCTCGTTCCATTTTCACTGCCATGCGGCAGCGGGTCTCCAAGTCTTCCGCGCTGCCATGAATGAGTCACCCACGGCCGTGTTGCCCTCGCTGCTGTTCCTGGCGGCGGCCCTCTCCTCGATTCCATGACCTCCTCCCCTTCTTCTCCCAAGCTGCTGGGCCGGACCTTCCTCGAATGGTTCTCCAGCTTCCCTGTCTTCGTCCTGCTCCTGCTGACGCTCATCATCGGCACCGGCGAAATGGTGCACGGTCAGTTGCTCAAGCTGGGCGAGTCCATGTTCGGCGACTCCCAGGCCCAGGTGCAGTACTTCATGCTGCGCGCCGAGCCGGTCAAGCCGGAATGCGATGCCAACATGAACATCGAGGAGGAACTGGCACGCCAGATGGCCGCCCCCGCTGAAGGTGGCGACGACATCGACGACCTGTTCGGCTCCGATACCGTGGCAGACCCCGCGGTCAAGCGCCAGGCGCTGGAGCAGGCGCTGGCGATCTGCAAAGGCAAGCATGAGCTCTACAACAAGGTGGTGGCGCGCCAGACACCCGAGGTCAAGGCCTACCGCAGCGTGGAGACCGCCTTCTTCGGCCTGTTCAAGCTGGGTACCGATCACCGTTCGCTGATCCTGCTGCTGATGGTGTCGATCGCCGCCATCACGACCACGCTGGGCTTCCACCACATTGGCATCCGCCCCGGTCACTACACGCGCGACTACGTCGTGCAGACCTGGTCGCAGCTGATCGCCAATGGCCTGCTGCTGTATTCCGCCGTGCGCTACTACCTGATCCTGCGTCAGGACGGCGGCGCCATCGAGGACGAGCATCTGCACTTCATCTGGTTCGCCCTGTTCGGGATGCAGTTGCTGATCAACCTGGTGCGGGTGATCCGGATGCCGCAATCGCCGCATGGCCGGGGTGAATGGGGCCCGGCCCTGCTGGCCGCCCCGCTGTATGCCCAGATGGCCATCATCACTGGCACCTACTTCCTGCTGCATGGGCATCACGCCGGTCTGGCCATCTACGTCAACCAGTTGATGGCGCTGCCGACCATCTTCATGAACCTGGCGCTGTTCATCTGGGCCGGCATGCTGCTCAAGCAAAGCCGCGTGGTGGACCTGGTGCTCAACGTCATCCGCCCCTGGAACCTGTCGCCGCAGCTGCTGACCTACATCATCCTGCTGGGCGCCTCCTATGCCACGGCCTACACGGGCGCGTCCGGGATCTTCGTGATCGCCGCAGGCGGCGTGATCTACCACGAGGTCCGCGCAGCCGGCGGTTCGCGTCAGTTCTCGCTGGCGGCCACGGCCATGTCGGGCTCGCTGGGCGTCGTGCTGCGCCCCTGCCTGCTGATCGTGCTGATCGCGGCGCTGAACAAGGAAGTCACGACGGCCTCGCTCTACCACTGGGGCTTTTATGTCTTCCTGCTGACCTCGACGCTGTTCTTCGTGGTCTCGCAGATGCTGCGCACCGAGCCAGCCGCGATCGCCTCGCCCCGCACGGCCATCCCCGGCATGCTGCGCCAGATCCTGCCGGTGCTGCCCTACGCCATCATCGCGCTGTTCGTGGTCTTCGTGTATGAACACTTCCTGGACACCAAGCTCGATGAGCTGACGGCCCCCACCATCATGCCGGTCATCCTGCTGATCGTGCTGTTCATGGACAAGATGCTCAACAAGGGCAAGGTCGAAGAAACGCCCGACTACGCCAGCCACCGTCAGGACGGCATCGAGAAGTCCATCCGCTATGCCACGACCGAGACCATCGGCCACGTCGGCGCGCTGCTGAGCCTGATGATGATCTCGCTGGCCATCGGGGGCGTCATCGAGCGCTCGGAAGTCATGCACCTGTTCCCACAGGTGTTCGAGAGCCCCTGGTACGCGGCCTTCTTCATCATGCTGGTCATGGTCTTCCTGGGCATGATCATGGACCCCTTCGGCGCCGTGCTGCTGGTGACTGCCACCCTGGCCCCGGTGGCCTACGCCAACCACATCGATCCGGTGCACTTCTGGATGCTGGTGCTGGTGGCCTTTGAACTGGGCTACCTGACCCCACCAGTGGCCCTGAACCAGCTGCTGACGCGCCAGGTGATCGGCGAGGCCGAAGTCTCCACCGCAGACAAGGAAGTGGCGAACCACCGCTTCTATCGCCGCTATGAGCGCTGGATCCTGCCGCTGATCGTGATGTCCATCGGCCTGCTGCTGGTCACCTTCGGCCCGCTGGCGGTCCAGGACTACGAAGCGCTGCACTTCGTGCGCGACTGGTTCCCACAAGCACCGCAATAAGCGGGCATCCCTGCCCCCAAGCCCCTCCGGCTGACCGTCTAGACCGAGCAATCGATCCTGACGCTCAGCCGGTTTTCGCTTTCCAGAGCCTTCTTGCCTCCCATGCATCCCACCACCATCCAGATCGTCAGCGCCGGGCTGTTCGCGCTGGCCATCCTGCACACCTTCTGCACCCCTTTCTTCCATCGCCTGGCGATGGCCCGGCCCACCCATGCGGGCCTGTGGCACCTGCTGGGCGAGGTCGAAGTGGTGTTCGGCTTCTGGGCTTTCGTGCTGGTCGGCTTCCTCTTCGCCGTGGATGGCATGGAAGGCGCAATCGCCTATGTGGACGGCCGCAACTTCACCGAGCCGATGTTCGTCTTCGCCATCATGGTGGTGGCGGGCACCCGCGCCGTGCTGCAAAGCGCCACGCTGGTGGTGCGGGTGCTGATGCGCCTGCTGCCCTTGCCGGGGATCATGGGCTTTTACCTGGTGGTGTTGGC
Source organism: uncultured Aquabacterium sp. (assembly GCA_964413815.1). Taxonomy (GTDB): domain Bacteria; phylum Pseudomonadota; class Gammaproteobacteria; order Burkholderiales; family Burkholderiaceae_C; genus Aquabacterium. The sequence continues at coordinate 6,539 of CAYPUS010000031.1, forward strand.
CGCCGTGCCGCTGATGGGCTCCTTCATCACCGAACCGGCCGCCATGACGCTGGGCGCCTTGATGCTCAGCGAGCGGGTCTTCGCCAAAGGCGCCTCCCCGCGGCTCATGTACGCCACCTTGGGCGTGCTGTTCGTGAACGTGTCCATCGGTGGGGTGCTGACCCCTTATGCCGCGCCGCCCGTCCTGATGGTGGCGAGCAAATGGAATTGGGATCTGAGCTACATGGCCAGCACCTTCGGCTGGAAGGCCGCGCTGGCAGTGGCCATCAATGCGGCGGGCGCCACGGTGCTCTTCGCGCGGGAGCTGGCACGCATGCCGGCCGCACACGAGGTCAGCGGCAAGCAGGTGCCCCTGATCCTCAAGCTCACCCACATTGCGCTGCTGGCCGGCATCGTGCTCTTCGCCCACCATCCGGCGTTGTTCATGGGCATCTTCCTGTTCTTCATGGGCATCGCCACCGCCTATCCGCGCCACCAGGACAGGCTGATCCTGCGCGAAGGCCTGCTGGTGGCCTTCTTCCTGGCCGGACTGGTGGTGCTGGGTGGCCAGCAACAGTGGTGGTTGCAGCCCTTGCTGATGAGCATGAGCAGCGATGCGGTCTACTACGGCGCCACGGCCTTGACGGCCATCACCGACAACGCCGCCCTCACCTACCTGGGCTCGCTGGTGGAAGGCCTGAGCGACGAGTTCAAGTACGCTCTCGTTGCCGGCGCGGTGACGGGCGGCGGCCTGACCATCATCGCCAACGCGCCCAATCCTGCCGGTGTGGCCATCCTTCGCAAGCATTTCCCAGAAGAAACGGTATCGTCTGCCAAGTTGCTCCTGGCCGCCCTGATCCCCACCCTCGTCGCGATCGGGGCCTTCCGTTTTCTCTGAAGGTTGACGATCCATGCACCCTGCGGCCCATTGCTGTCGTCCTGCCTGCCGGCCGGCGCGCCGCCATCTGGCGATCCTGGTGGCCGTGAGCGTGCTGGGGCTTGGCGGCTGCGGCACGTTGGGCGGCCTCACGGATGATGCGCGCGCGACCGATGCCGCCTTGGCGGCCGAGCGGCTCGCGCCAGCGGCAGCCCTGGCCCCGCCAAGCGCCCCCCCTGCCGCAGCCGCTGCATCGGCCGCCTCGGCGCCAGGCGGCGCATCCGGCAGCGCCCCCTCCGGGGCTGCGCCATCCAGCGCGTCCCCCCCGTCTTTTGCGCAGGTGACCCGTGGGGCAGAACGGCAGGAGGGCCTGCTGCCCATCTGGCGCAGGCAGGAAAAAGTATGGATCGAGCTGCCGCCCGAGGTCTTCGGCAAGCCCTTTTTCTTGTCACCCAGACTGACCACGGGCATCGGCGAGGCGGGTGTCTTCGGGGGCATGATGCAAAGCCGCTGGGCCCAGGTGGGCCGCCCCCAGTGGGTCGAGTTCCGCAAGGTCAACCAGCAGGTGCAACTGGTGGCGATCAATGCCATCTTCACCGCCCAGCCTGGCACCCCGACAGCCCTTGCTGTGGCCAGCGCCTTCTCGCCCAGCCTGCTGGCCAGCATGCCGGCCAGCGCCCCCCATCCCGATTCGGGCGCCGTGCTGATCGACGCCAGCTCGCTCATGCTGACCGACATGCTCGGCATGGCGCAGCAGCTGCAGCGCAGCTACCGGCAAAGCTATGCGCTGGACATCCGCAACTCCGCGCTGCTGCGCGTGGACCCTCAGGACAAGGCCATGGTCTTCGAGGTCTCGCAGCACTTCGCCACGCCCAGCATCTCGGCGCCCGGCAGCACACCGGGCACGCCGTCTTCCAGTGTGCCGTCTTCGGTGCCCGATCCCCGCAGCCTTTTCGTGACGGCCCACTACACGCTGACGCCACTGCCGGCCCAGCCCATGCCCACCCGGCCGGCCGATCCGCGCGTGGGCTACTTCACCAGCACCGTGGCCGACTTCACGGACGACCTGGCGCGCACGCCCCGCCAGCGTCACATCAACCGCTGGCACCTCGTCAAGAAGGACCCGAAGGCGGCGCTGTCCGAGCCGGTGCGGCCCATCGTCTACTGGCTGGACGCGAGCATCCCCGAGGCCTACCGGGGCACCATCCGCGATGGCGTGCTGGAATGGAACAAGGCCTTCGAGGCCATCGGCTTTCGCAACGCCATCGAGGTCCGCAGCTCGCCGCCTGGCCAGGCGTCCGACACCTGGGAGCCGGGGCATGTGACCATCCGCTGGATGACCAACAGCCAGCCGAGCTTCGGCGCCATCGGGCCGATGCACGTCGATCCGCGCACCGGTGAAATCCTGGCTGCGAGCATCGCGCTGGAGAGCCTGTCATCGCGCGCGATGCGCACCATCCGCAGCCAGTTCGTCGCCTCACCGCCGGCGCCACGCGGCACGGGCGCACGGGTGCGCCACGGTGCCCTTGACGACGATGCGGTGGCCTTCGCCGGTGTCGCTAGCGCCCTGCCCCAGCAGGCGCCCGATGGCTGCGAGCACGGCGACCATGCGGCGGAACAGCTTGGCCTGGGCCTGGAGGTGCTGGCCGCGCAAGGCCTGCTGGACCCCGACAGCCCGCAAGCGCAGGACTTCGTGCTAGCCTATCTGAAGGACGTGACCCTGCACGAGGTGGGCCACACCCTGGGCCTGCGTCACAACTTCCGCGCCTCGCGCTGGCGAACGCAGGCACAGTTGCAGGATCCGGTGCTGACGGCGGCCCGCGGCAACAGTGCCTCGGTCATGGACTACGCCCCTGTCAACCTGCCCCCGCCGGGCCAGCGCGGCGGCGCGCCCTTCCAGACGACGCTGGGGCCCTACGACCACTGGGCCATCGAATACGGCTACAAGCCGCTGCCCGATGACCCCCAGGCCGCGCGCGCGGCCTTGCGCGCCATCGCCCAGCGCAGCGACGAGCCAGCCTGGCTGGACGCGCTGGCTTTCGGCACCGACGAAGACCTGGCCGACGGGCAGGACCCGCAGGCGCTGGTCTTCGATCTGGGCAAGGACCCCGTCGCCCACGCCCGCGTGCGCCTGGCCATCGTGCGCGACCTGTTCACGCGTGCGCACAAGGAGCGCACCGACGATGAACCCTCGCTGGCCCGCCGCCGCGTGACCTATGGGCTGCGCGAGATGGCGCGCACCGGCCAGATCCTGCTGCGGCAAATTGGTGGCGTGGTCGCGCGCCGCAATGGGCCGGCCAGCGGCCGCGATCCGCTGGCGCCCTTGCCCGCCGCCCAGCAACGCGCGGCCCTGCGCATGCTGCTCGACGACTTCCTGGCGCCCGGCGCACTGGCACTGCCCCCGGCCCTGCAGCGCCAACTGGCCGCCGACTTCCTCGACAGGCAGGACAGCAGCCACAGCGACCAGGCCATGCCCTCGACGGACTTCTCCTGGGCGGGCCAGCAATTGGAGCTGCAGCGCATGGTGCTGGGCCATCTCATGGACGAGACACTGGCCGAGCGCCTGCTCGACAACATCGACAAGACGCGGGATATGGAAAAGCGCCCGCTGACACCGCAGGAGCTTCATCTGGGGCTGCGCCAGCGCATCTGGAACGATCAGGCCCTGCCCCCCGGCCAGGCCGGCGCGCGCCGCAACCTGCAGCGCGATCACGTCAACCGCCTGGCCGAGGCCATCGTGCGCAGCGACAGCGACCGCGCCGATGTGCGGGCCCTGCTGCGCAACGAGGCCACCCAGGTGCTGCGCCGCCTGCGCGCCCTGCCCCATGGCGGCGACAACATCGAGGCTGCGCACCGCCGCGACTGCATCGACACCCTGCAGGCCGCGCTGTCGGCCAGCGTGCTGCGCTCGCTGCGGTGAACGCGGGAAACCGGCCCTTGTTCACGCCGGCGCACCTGCCGCGCAGGGGCACCTGCCAGGGGGAAGCGCCCCGGCCCCGCATGCGACGACAATAGACGGTTCTGACCCGAGTCGACCATGGACCTGCCCACGCTGTTTTCCGCATCAGGCCCGCTGGCGCGCGCCTTCGATGGCTACCGCGTGCGGACCGAACAAATCGAGATGGCCCAGGCCATCCAGGAAGCCATCCGCGAGGCTGGCACCGTCGTGCTCGAAGCCGGCACGGGCGTGGGCAAGACGGCCGCCTACCTGGTGCCCGCCTTGCTCGAAGGCGGCAAGGTCATCGTCTCGACCGGCACCAAGGCCCTGCAGGACCAGCTCTACCACCGCGACCTGCCCGCCGTGCGCGATGCGCTGGCCGTGCCCATCAAGGTGGCCCTGCTCAAGGGCCGCAGCAACTACCTGTGCTGGCACCACCTTGAGCGCGCCAACCAGGACGCCATGCTGTCGAGCCGCCAGGAGGTGCGCGATCTCAGCGCCATCAACACCTTCATCCACCTCTCGCCCACCGGTGACAAGGCGGAGTGCACGCAGGTGCCCGAGCACGCCACCATCTGGGCCCGCGTGACCTCCACCCGCGAGAACTGCCTCGGCAGCGAGTGCAAGCACCACAGCGACTGCTTCGTGGTCAAGGCCCGGCGCGAGGCGCAGGACGCGGACGTGGTCGTGGTCAACCACCACCTTTTCTTCGCCGACCTGATGCTGCGTGAAGAAGGCGTGCCCGAACTGCTGCCCAATGCCCAGACCATCGTCTTCGACGAGGCGCACCAGTTGCCCGACACGGCCACCATGTTCTTCGGCGAGACGGTCTCGACCGCGCAGTTGCTCGATCTGGTGCGCGATGCCCTGGCCACCGGCCAAGCCCAGGCGCGCGATGGCGTCAACTGGAACGATGTGCTGGCGCCCCTGGAGCGCTGTGCGCGCGATCTGCGCCTGTGCTTCGGCCAGCAGACGCAGCGCCTGTCGCATGCCCAGCTGGGCGCCGATCACCCCTTGCACGCCGCCCTGAACAACCTGCGCGAGGCCCTGATCCAGGTGCGCGAGGTGCTCGACCAGCACGCCGACCGCAGCCCCGACCTGACCCAGTTGCACCGCCGCAGCGACGCCTTGATGCAGCGCCTGTCGGCCTGGGGCGCCGCCGAGCGCAGCCAGGAGCCCGAGCTGTGCTGGGTCGACGTCGGCACACACGGGGTGCAGCTGCACCGCACACCGATCTCGGTGGCCGATGTGTTCAAGCGCCAGCGCCTGGGACTCGGTGCCTTGCCAACGGCGCAGGATGACACTGGCCACGGAGCAGATGTGCATGGCGACGCGGTGCACGCAGATCAGGGCGATGAGGCCGAGGAAGAAGACCTGCAGGCGCTCATGGCAGGAGGCGAAGAAAGCGATGATGCGCCACCCGCGCCGCCGCCCCGGCGCGCCTGGATCTTCACCTCGGCCACCTTGGCCGTGCGCCAGGACTTCACCCACTTCACGCAGGCACTGGGTTTGGACGACGCGCACTGCCAGTCCTGGTCCAGCCCCTATGACTACCCTTCGCAGGCCATGCTCTATGTGCCCGCGAACCTGCCGCAGCCCTCGGACAGCGGCCACACCGATGCGGTGGTCGATGCCGCGCTGCCCCTGATCCGTGCCAACCGCGGCCGCGCCTTCGTGCTGTGCACCAGCCTGCGGGCGGTGACACGCGCGGCCGAAAGGCTCAAGCACACCTTCAACATGGCGGGCGCCCCCTTCCCGGTGCTGCAGCAGGGCGATGCGCCCCGCCCCACCCTGCTGGACGATTTCCGGCGCGCGGGCAATGCGGTGCTGGTGGGCAGCCACAGTTTTTGGGAGGGCATCGACGTCAGGGGCGATGCCTTGACGCTGGTGGTGATCGACAAGCTGCCCTTCGCCCCGCCGGATGACCCGGTACTGGCCAAGCGCCTGGAGCTGCTCTCGCAGCAAGGGGGCAACCCTTTCATGTCCCACCAGGTGCCGCAGGCCATCATCGCGCTCAAGCAGGGCGCGGGCCGCCTCATCCGCAGCGAGACGGACCGCGGCGTGCTGATGATCTGCGACCCACGCCTGGTCGACAAGCCGTATGGCCGCCGCATCTGGCAGAGCCTGCCGCCGATGAAGCGCACCCGCGTCGAAGACGAGGTCGTGGCTTTCCTCGAAACGCTCTGAGCGTCAGCGGGGCATGCGCCCCGCCCGTCTTAGGCTTGTGTGCGCCTCAAATGCGCGTGACTCAAGTGCGCGTGACTCAAAGCTCGAGGTTGTCGATGAGCCGCGTCGTGCCCAGGCGCGATGCGCTCAAGGCCACCAAGGGCTCGCCAGCAGCCAGCTCGGCCTCGGTGGCCGGCAGCAGATCGCGCTGGCGGCGCAGCACCACATAGTCGGTCTGCCAGCCACGCTGGTCCAGCGCACGCGCGGCCTCGGCCTCGATCTCGGTGATGCGGTCCGGCGTCAAGGTGGACGATGCACGCGCCTGGGCCACCTGGGTCTGGGCCGCGCGCAACACGGCGCTCATCTGCACCGCCTCGCCGCGTTCGCCTTCGTTCAAGTAGCCATTGCGCGAAGACAACGCCAGACCATCGCCGGCACGCAGGGTCTGGCCGCCATGGATGTCGATGGGCAGGCCCATCTGCGCGACCATGTTGCGGATGATCATCAGCTGCTGGTAGTCCTTCTTGCCGAACACGGCCGCGCGCGGCTGCACGAGGTTGAACAGCTTGTGCACCACCGTGCAGACACCGGTGAAAAAGCCGGGGCGGAAGGCGCCTTCCAGGATGTCGGCGAGCTCGGAGGGTGGCACCACCTTGTAGCCCTGCGGCACCGGATAGAGCTCGGCCTCGGACGGGGCGAACAGCACATCGCAGCCAGCATCGCTCAGCATCTGGGCATCGCGCTCCAAAGTGCGGGGATAGGTGTCGAAGTCCTCGTTCGGCCCGAACTGCAGGCGGTTGACGAAGATGCTGGCCACGACCGGGCTGCCGCTGCCATCGGCCAGGCCGCGCGCCTGGCGGATCAGGCTCAGGTGGCCTTCGTGGAGGTTGCCCATCGTGGGCACGAAAACGGGACGGGCGGGATGCGAGGCCAGCTCTGCGCGCAGCTCGGCCACGGTGTGAATGATCTTCATGTCTGACTTCTTTTCGATCGGCATCAGTAGGCGTGCACCGACTCGTCGGGAAAGCTGCCGTCCTTGACCGCGGCCACGTAGCGGCGCACCCCATCGTCTACCGAGCCGCCTTCGGCCATGAAGTTGCGCACGAAGCGCGGCAGCTTGCCGCGCGTGAAGCCCAGCATGTCGTGCATGACCAGTACCTGGCCGGCCGTGCTGGCGCCCGCGCCAATGCCGATGGTCATCACGCCGGGGTTGTCGGCCTGCACCTGCGCGGCCACGGCCGAAGGCATCAGCTCCAGCACCATCATGGCGGCGCCGGCCTCGGCCAGCTCGCGCGCATGGCGGCGCAGCGTATCGGCACCGGCCTCGTCGCGGCCCTGGATGCGGTAGCCGCCCAGCGCATGCACGCTTTGTGGCGTCAGGCCCAGGTGGGCGCACACGGGCACGCCGCGTTCGGTGAGGAAGTGCACGACCTCAGGCGTCCAGCCGCCGCCTTCGAGCTTGACCATGTGGGCGCCGGCCTGCATCAGGGCCACGCTGGCACGCATGGCCTGATCGCGGCCCTCCTGGTAGCTGCCGAAAGGCAGATCGCCCAGCACCCAGGCCGTGCGGTTGCCGCGGACCACGCAGCGCGTGTGGTAGACCATTTCGTCGAGCGACACGGGTACCGTGCTGGCATGCCCTTGCACCAGCATGCCCAGCGAATCGCCCACCAGGATGCAGTCGACACCGGCTTCGTCCACGATGCGCGCGAAGGTCGCGTCGTAGGCGGTGATCATGGCGATTTTCTCGCCCTGGGCGTGCATCTCGCGCAGGCGATGCAGGGTCACAGGTTTGCGGGAGGTCGGGACTGATTGACTCATGGGAAGAGGCCGCATCGACGTCTTGGCAACGGCCGTTAGGGGAAGTGGCGCGATTCTAGGCCGCATCACGCAAGGGTGCAGAACAGGCGCCGAACAACACCCCTTGTCCCCTTGGTTTGAAAGGACAGGCGAAAAGATGAAATCATGGCGTCTCACGGCCACTTCCCTTTGCCGACCATGCCCACAGCCACTTCTTTGCGCCCTGTGAAACCAAGCATCCAAGGCCGACAGATCGGTCGGGCGGCCCTGGCGGCCTGCTCCGCCATGTTCATGACCGTGGCCTGTGGCGGCGGCAAGGGCGGTGGCGCAGGCGGTGGCCCGGAAGCCACGCCCTCCGACAGCAGCGTGACCCGCCGCGTGACGATCACCAGCAGCACCGTGACGCCGGCCGCCGGCACCCAGCCCGTCAAGGCCACGGTGCTGGCCGACGGCCTGCGCAACCCCTGGGGTCTGGCCTTCCTGCCAGATGGGCGCGTGCTGGTGACCGAGCGCAACGGCACGCTGCAGCTGATCCGCATTGAAGGCAAGGCCGCCACCTTGACCACCGTGCCCGGCGTGCCGCCGGTTCACGCCAAAGGCCAGGGCGGCCTGCTGGATGTGCAGGTGGACCCGGCCTTCGGCCCGGATGCGCCCTGGATCTACTGGAGCTATGCCGAAGCAGGCACAGGCGCTGATGCCGGCAAGGCGGGCACCGCCGTCGCGCGGGGCAAGCTGATCGACGGGCGGCTGCGTGATGTAACCGTCATCTTCCGGCAAAAGCCCAAGATGAGCGGGCCTGACAACCACTTCGGCTCGCGCCTGGTGTTTGCCAAGGACGACACCCTCTTCATCACCCTGGGGGAGCGCAACGCCGACTCGCCCGGCAATCCGGGAACGGGCCACGCGCAGAACCTGGGCCGGCATCTGGGCAAGGTCGTGCGCATCCGCAAAGACGGCACCGTGCCGGCCGGCAACCCCACCTGGCCCACCGCCGGCGCGCTGCCCGAGATCTGGAGCACCGGACACCGCAACCCCCAAGGCGCCGCGCTGCACCCCGAGACGGGCGAGCTGTGGGTCAGTGAGCATGGGCCGCAAGGCGGCGATGAACTCAACCTGGCGCTGGCCGGCCGCAACTTCGGCTGGCCGCTGCGCAGCTATGGCTGCCCCTACGGATCAACCCCGGCCGATGCGCGCTGCCAGGTCAATGGTGGCGCCCACGCCCCCGCTGGCTACACCGAGCCGCTGAGTTACTGGATCCCTTATTCGATGGCGCCCAGCGGCCTGGCCTTCTACACCAGCAACAAGCTGGCAGGCTGGCAGGGCAATCTGTTCCTGGGCGCCTTGAGCGGCCAGGCCGTGTGGCGCCTGGCCTTGAATGGCAACGCCGTCACGGGCCGGCAGGAGCTGTTCAAGAACGCCTTCGGGCGCATCCGCGATGTGCGGCAAGGGCCGGACGGCTGGCTCTATCTGCTGGTCGACGATGCGCGCGACGGCAAGCTGATCCGCATCGAGCGCTGAAGCGCCTGATTCACGCCGGCTCGTAGGCCAGCCGCACGTAGATGGGGGCGAAGGCCTCGGCCTGCGTGATCTCCAGCAGGCGCTCGCGGGCCAACTCCAGCATGGCGATGAAGGTCACCACCAGCACCTGCGAGCCCCGGCTGACATCGAAGAGGTCTTCGAACTCGACGAAGCGCTTGCCCTGCAGCGTGCGCAACACGATGCCCATGTGCTCGCGCACCGATAGCTCCTCGCGCGTGATGGTGTGGTGCTTGTTCAGGCGGGCGCGCTGCAGGATGTCCATCCAGGCTTCGCGCAGGTCGGACAGGCTCACATCGGGGTGGCGCACGCGCACGGTCGGGTCGTTGTGGACCTCCACGCGCAGGAAATCGCGGCCCATCAGCGGCAACTGATCCAGTTGGGCCGCGGCCAGCTTCATCTGCTCGTATTCGATCAGGCGGCGCACCAGTTCGGCACGCGGGTCTTCGGCCTCTTCGCCGTCGTCCGTCTTCTTGGGCGGCAGC
>CAYPUS010000032.1:0-11799 GCA_964413815.1 uncultured Aquabacterium sp.
GTCTTGGCCACGGTGGTGGCCAAGACGGTCGCAGGGGGCAAGCCCCAGACTTTTGCCGACCAGATCGTCGCCCAGCCGGCCGGCGGGCTCGATGTCTTCGGTGGCAAGACGCTGGAAGAGGTGGTTGAACTGCTGGACCCCACCGTGTGGGAGGCCAATGTGAGCCTGGCACCCGGCCAGTACGCCGGCAAACCCGCGCGCCTGGTGTTGCGCGAGTTCGAGCGCTACTACACCGACCGCACAGTGCCGGACAAGCGCGGCAACCAGACCTTCCGCAAGCGCGTGGTCGAAGAGCGGCTGGTGTACAGCGAGTTCTTCCCGCTGAACTGAGGCCGCCGGGCGCCGGCCGCACCTTCGCCGCGTGATGCGGCGAAGGCGTCCCGGAGTGTCAGGCCTCAGGCTGGGGGGGGTCCTCGTCCCAGTAGCCGCCTGGCCGGTAGTTGCCGAAATACCAGAGGTGCCCCTCCAGATCGCGGACCATGTAGCCGCGCGCGCCGTACTCTTCATCCTGCAGGGGGCGTACAGGTCTGGCGCCCGCGGCCATGGCGGTTTGGTGGTGGGCATCCGGGTCGGGCACATAGACGCTCAGCATCTGGGTGCACTGCCCGTCGGTGTGCAGGGGGCTGATGCGGGCGTCAGCCGGCTTGGCCGAGCCGACCATGATCACGCCCGTGCCCAGGCTCAGTTCGGCATGCAGCACACTGCCGTCCGGTCCGGGCACGATGAGGCGCTTCTTGAAGCCGAAGGCCCGGCACAGCCAGTCGATGGCCTGGGGCGCATCGTCGTACGCCAGGCACGGGTGGATGTCGGATGGTGTTGCCTGTCTGGCCATGAGGGCCTCCTTTCCAGTCCTTGTCGAATGCGGTGCCGCTTCATTGCATACTGGCCCGCGTTTTATCAAACCCTGATCCGCCATGAGCCTGCCTACGCACCAAGTTGTCATCGACTTCTGGTTTCAGCAATCCGAGCCTGCCAGCTGGTTCAAGCCCGATGCGGCCTTCGATGCGCTGCTGCGCGAGCGGTTCGGCGCGCTGCTGGACGCCGCCCGGCGTTGCGAACTCTCGGACTGGCGGGTCACGCCCGAGGGTCGCCTGGCCGAGGTCATCGTGCTCGATCAGTTCCCGCGCAACATCCATCGCGGCACACCCCAGGCCTTCGCATCCGATGCGCTGGCGCTCGTCCTGGCGCAAGAGGCTGTGCGCGCCGGCGATGACCAGCGCCTCCCCACCGCCTCGCACAAGGCCTTCCTCTACATGCCCTATATGCATTCGGAATCGGCGCAGATCCACCAGGATGCCCTGCGCCTGTTCGACCAGCCGGGCCTTGAAGAGAACCATCGCTTTGAGGTCCAGCACTGGCGCATCATCGAGCGCTTTGGCCGCTACCCGCACCGCAATGCCATCCTGGGCCGTGCATCGACCGAGGCAGAACTGGCCTTCTTGCAGGAGCCGGGCTCATCGTTCTGAGGCGGGCGTCGCGGAGGCCGCAGGCGCCGTTGCTGGCGAGGCCGCCGGGGCAGCGGGGTCGGATGCGCCCGGAGAGGCCGCAGCCTTCACGCGCCAGACCGTGTTGCCCACGTCATCGGCCACCAGCAGATTGCCGCGCGGGTCGAAGGTCACGCCCACCGGACGCCCGCTGGCCTTGTCGTCGTTGATGAAACCGGCCAGCACGTCGACGATCTGGTTCTTGGGTCGGCCATCCGGTCCGAAGGGCACGAAGACCACCTTGTAGCCCGAGGGCGGCTTGCGGTTCCACGAGCCGTGCTGGCCGATGACCATGCCGTTTTGAAAGGCGGCTGGCAGCGCATTGCCCTTGGCCGACCAGGCCAGCCCCAGCGAGGCGGTGTGGCCACCCAGTGCGAAGTCGGGCGCGATGGCCTTGGCCACCATGGCCGGATTGCCCGGTTTGACGCGCGTGTCGACGTGCTGCCCGAAGTAGCTGTAGGTCCAGCCATAGTGCGCGCCCCGCTGCACCGAGGTCATGTAGTCCGGCACCACGTCGCTGCCCAGCAGGTCGCGCTCATTGACGGATGTCCACAGCTTGCCGGTCACCGGCTCCCATGCCATGCCGTTGGGGTTGCGAAGGCCGGTGGCGAACAGCTGCTTGGCGCCGGTGGCCACGTCGATCTCCCAGATCGCGGCGCGGCCTTCTTCCGCCTCGATGCCGTTTTCCGCCACGTTGCTGTTGGAGCCCACGGTGGCGTAGAGCTTGCTGCCGTCCGGGCTGGCGATGAGGCTCTTGGTCCAATGGTGGTTGATCTCGCCGGCGGGCAGGTCAGTGACCTTCTCGGGGATGGCGGTCACGCGCGTGATACCGGCCTCGTAGGGCACGCGCACCACGGCATCCGTGTTGGCGATGTAGAGGTGCTGGCCGACCAGGGCCATGCCGAAAGGCGAGCGCAGGCCGCCCAGGAAAACCGAGCGCGTCTCGGCCACGCCATCCCCATCCTGATCGCGCAACAAGGTGATGCGGTCGGCGCTTTCCACGCCCGCGCCCGCCAGCGATTGCACCCAGCCCATCACGATGCTGAACAGATCGTTCTTGCCACTGTTCTTGGGCTTGTTGCTCTCGGCCACCAGCACATCCCCATTGGGCAGGGCCAGCAGCCAGCGTGGATGGTCCAGGCCCTGCGCAAAGGCATTGACGTGCAGCCCCTGGGCGGGCGTTGGGCGGGCGTCGCCTTTCCAGGGCGCGGTCGTGTAGATCTTGAGGGTGGGGAAGAACTCGGGATCGGGCTTGGGCAACTCGGGCGTGATCCCGAAGCCGACCGGCATCTCCTGGGCGGTGGCCGTGGAGGGCAGGCCGGCCAGTGTCAACGCGAGTGCCGCGAAGCCGGCGGCGGCGACAGCGGCCATGCCGCGCGGGCGGGGCGTAGGGACATGCGGGAACGGTGGCATAGGGGCTCCTCGTCTCGGGGTGTCGCGTGCACCCACGCGCGCACGACGGCCATCGGATGCACTGCGCTGAACGTGCAGTATGCCCAGGCATGCCCGGATGGCCGCGCGAGAGAGCCCTGTCGCCGCGCGGGCTTTGACCAGGCGGCGGTTCACGCCTCGGCTTGCCCCGCCCGGGGCCTCAGAAGTCGTGCTTGGAGATCAGCACCGGCTCCGGACTGGCCTTGGACACCTTGTCCTGGACCACGGCATCGATGGCGTCGGCATTGGCGCGGTAGGTCTGGACCCAGTCTTCGCGCGTGTTGCCCGAATTGAAGCGGCTTTCCAGCACCTCTCGCGACACGATGGCCCGCACAAGCCGGCGGCCGATGGGCACGCGCACGATCACGGCGTCATGGCCGGCGTAGATCTGGGGGCGGACGTCCATATGCAAATTCCTTCACGCAAACTTGCCACACTGCGCGGCAAGGGGGGGGCGATGGTGGCACGCATGCCGCCTCCCTACGGTAAGCATGTGCATCAGCTTGTCGCCGAATGAAACATGGGCCCGAGGCGGGATGCAGCCCGCAACATTTGTTGGGGGCGGTTGACCCCGCCGCGTGTGCAGGGCGGGGCGCGCATGTTCTAGGGGGGGACCGTCCCCATGTCTTGGGATGTCAAGACACCCCCCTGCGGCGCACAGTGGTGCTGTTCCCTCGGGGAGATCGCCATGCCGCAACAAGTGTCTTACCTGGACTTCCATCTGGAAATCAGCCGGGAAGGTGACCGTTACCTGGCATCGGTGAGGGCATCACCGGCGGGCACCTGCCAGCGTGTGCCCTTGCGTTGGCCTTTCCCCGCCGACGATGCCAAGCGTGAGAACCTGCTGCTGCAACTGGAACTGGCCATCGCGCGCAGCAGCAACAAGAAGACCTACCGCAGCGGCCCCATCTCGGGCGAAGAAAAGATCCTGCGTGAGTTCGGCAGCGAGATCTTCCGCGCCGTGTTCCAGGAATGCCAGCCGGTGGCTTCGCTGTTTCGCGGCAGCCAGGCCATCGTCGACAACATGTCTGAGCAGCACGGCATGCGCGTGAAGCTGGACCTGGCACCGCGTGAGCTGGCCATGCTGCCCTGGGAGTACGTCTTCGATGGCTCTTCCCGGGATGCCGAATACCTGTGCCTGGAAAACAAGCCGCTGGTGCGTTTTTCCTCCATCGCTTCGGCCCGGCCGCTGATGCCGGTGGAAGGGCCCTTGCGGGTGCTGGCCATGGTGTCCAACCCGGCCGGACCCTGGCGCTGGCTTGACACCGAGGCCGAACGCCGCGTCATCGACGATGCCTTCAAGCGGGTGCCAGCCGACCTCAAGCACTTTCGCTGGGTGGACGGCGGCACGCGCGACGACCTCTTCAAATTGATGCGCGAGGGCCCCTGGCATGTTTTTCACTTCATCGGGCATGGCGGGGTCGACCACTACACCGACAGCGATGGCGCCGAGCGCAGCGAAGGTTATGTGGTGCTGCAAGATGGCTTTGGCGATCCGGTGAAGGTCTCGGCCTCCCACCTGGGCGACATCCTCAAGGGCGGGCGTGTGAAGCTGGCCGTGCTCAACTGCTGCGACAGCGGCCGCGGCAGCGCCTCGCGCAGTGTGGGCGCCGCCGTGGTCGACAGCAGCGTGCCGCTGGCAGTGGCCATGCAGTTCCCGATCACCAACGAGTCGGCATCGCGTTTTTCAGAAGAGTTCTACCGCGCGGTGATCAATGGCGATCCGGTGGAGGCCGCCTTGACCAGCGCCCGGCAATTCATGCAGCTCGAATCCCATCTCGAATGGGGCATCCCGGTGCTGTTCACGCGCACGGATTCCTCTGTGCTGTTCACGCACCGCGCGATGGATGCCACGGTGGCGGGCGGCCTGTCCGCCGACGTCCGCGCGGACCATGGCGGCGCATCGCCAGCAGATCGCAAGCCGGTGTACGCACCGGATCTGAAGCCGACGCCGACGCCGGATGCGGGCCTGGCGCAGCGGCCGGCCTTGCAGCCCGCGCAAAAGATGGACCACAAGCGTGCCCAGGCGCTGGAGGAACTGCGCCGGCTCTGGGAGGGTGTGTGATGAACGAGCCCTGGTTTGCCTCACTCATGCTGACCGCTGTGGCTGTGGCCATGTCCGGCGGCTTCGGTTTCAATCGGCCGGGCTGGATCCGCAGCTACACGACGCCCGCGCGCTATCGCATGGCGGCGGCGGCGCACATCGCTCTGTGCGGCGTCTTCATGGCCATGGTCTATGTCGCCTTGCTCAGCGTGATGCGGCTGCACACGGGCGCCTGGACCTGGAGCGTGGGCGCCTTGTGGCTGGCCCTGCTCATGACGCTGACGATGCGCTGGACGCACTGGTGGCGCGATGGCCCCTTGAGCTGGCTGCACAAGGCCGCCGGTGTGCCGCGCGATGCGCACGAGCTGGCGCGGCAACTGGCCGAATCCAGGTGCGAGATCAGGGCGCCACTGCACGAGGATGTGCGGGCGCTGCTGCAAAGCCGCGGCATCGACGCGGATGGCGACTGGCTGCCGCTGGCGCAGCCCGCGCACCGCCTGCTGTCCCAATCCACGGCCTTGTTTCTGCAGGTGCGCGATTGGGAGCGCCAGCCAGACTTCCGCGTTTTCTGCATGGAAGCCAAGCACGACCTGGATACCTTGCGGCAGCGCTTCGATCGGCTGACCTTCCGCGTCTCGCGCGCGTTCGAGTCGATCGAAAAACTGGGCGAGATCCGTCACCTCATCCACGTCCAGCATGGGCTGGCGCCGCGCACCCAGGCACCCGGCCAGCTCGGGCCCATGGGCGATGGCGAGCGTGAAGACGACATCGACAGCGTGATGCGGCGCCTCATCAGCCAGATGATCGCCGACATCTGCGAGGACATCGGCATCTTCCACCGCGAGATCTGCCTGATCAGCGCGCGGGGGCTGATGGCCAGCGCGCGCAACCGGCATGGTCTGGCCTGCGCCATCGAAGCCATGGGGCTGAATGTCCACCTGCCACACAGGCGGTCCGGCTATGGCGTGCTGATGATGACCGTGCTGGCGATGTATGTGGGCGTTTCCGTGCAGTCGGCGCAACTGGCTTCGGCCGGCTTGGAGATGTCGCCCGCGATGCGCGCCTTCCTCATCACGGTCAATGTGGCGGGCGCCCTGGTGTTCGCCATCGTGCCGAAGATGCACTGGGGGTTCGCCAATTCAGGCCTGATGCGCAAGACGCCGGTCGGCTTCGTGATCGGTGCCGGCCTGGCCGCGGCGGTGTTCGCGGCGTTGGTCAACATGGGGATCGGCGCCATGCAGTACGGCAGCTGGGACGGGGCGGTCAACCGCCTGACGCGCGGCGCCGTGTACCTGCACATGCCTTTCCTCACGGCGGCCACCATGGCCTGGCTGGTGCAGGATCACCGCTGGGCGGAAACCGGATCGCGTCGCGTGCGGCGCGTCTTCGATGCGCTCGTGCTCAGTGCTGTCTGGCTGCCGGCCTGGTGGGGCGCGCGCATGCTGCGTCTGCTGCTCATGCCGCCTCCAACGCCGCAAAGCCTGCTGACGCAGCAGGCCGTGCTGTCGGCCCTGACCTGGGTCTTGATGGCGCTGATCATCGGCTACTGGCTGCCGGAGTCGGTGCGCCTGGGGCACCCGCGAAGACAGAGCGACATGCCTTCGAAGATCTTCGATGTGCCATGGCGGGCTTGGCGGGCGCAATGGGGCCGGTGGCTGAGGCAGCTGTTTGCGCCCGCAGTGCCCGTCATGCCGGACCGGGGGCGCCACCGCCCGGCGCGCTCGCGCACCCCCTTGCTGTAGACAAGCCAGGACCACACGGAGGCACACCATGCCGATGTACCTGCACCAATGGACCTACAAGGACCAGCACTTTCGCCGCCTGCTGCAAGACGCTGACAAGCTGGACCGCGAGGAGGTGGTGCGCACCGCCACCGAGGCCTTTGGTGGCACCTTGCATGCCTTTTATTTCTGCTTCGGCGCCTTCGACGGCGTGGCCATCACCGAGTTCCCCGACGAGCGCATCGCGCTGGCCTGCGTGATGTCGATGTACGGTCAGGGCAGGCTGCTCAATGTGCAGACCACGCCCTTGTATCCCGCCAGCGACAGCGTGCAGGCCATCCTGTATGCCCGCAGCATGCTGCAGGGGGGGGACGTCGGCGATGCCAGGGATGGCGAAGTGGATGCACCGGAGCGCCGGACATGATCCTGTCGCCCGTCGTGCTCGACGCGGACATGCGCGCCGAGGAGGTGCTGGCCAGGCTGGCACGGCACGGCATCTGGGAGGACGAGGACCATCCGGCCGTGCAGGCGCGCCTCGCGGCGCTCAGGGCACGCTGGCGTCAGGCCGGCCTTGCAGACAAGGCGCAGCGGGCAGCCAGGGCCGACCGCTTGGACATGCGGGCCGAAGCCCAGCGCCTGCACCGCGACACCAGCCGCTACGGTGCCGCCATCCGACAGCGGCGCGGCGCCAGGGTGGCCTGGCATGCCCGGGCCATGCGGGAGGTGCTGGCACGCTGCCTGGCCGCGCCGCCCGACGCTGTCCTGGGCGATGTGATGGCGCTGGCCGCGGACCGGGATGCCAGCCCCATGGATGCCAACGAAGAAGGAGATGTGGCGCTGCGCACCGGTGTGCTGCTGCAAGACGGGCTGCCGGTGGGCGTCTCGCTGGTGCCTTGGTCGCCCTTCGATGAGCCCTTTGCCGCGCGCGCAAGGCGCCGCCCCGAGCCTACCTTCCGTGGCGAGCCAGCGGCTGCCATGCCCGCCGGCCCGGGCGCGGCCCTGGATGCATGGCCGTGGCTGGATGCGCCCGACCGTTGTCAGGCGGGCGAGCCTTTCACGGTGACCGCAGCTTTGAGCGACCAGACCATGGCCGGCGCGTCGGCACCCATGCACCTTCAGGCCGAAGCTGGCGCCGCATGGATCGATCTGGACGTGGTGTTGATGGCGGGGCAGGGCGTGGCGACCCTGTCTGGCTGGCAGCAGCCCATGCGCGTGATGCTGGACGATCCGTTTTCTGCCCGGGCCGCGTTCCAACTGGTCGGGCTGGACCCGCCTGACGGCGCGGCCTCTTCGCTCACGATGCTGGAGCTGCGCTATGTGCGAGACGGTGTGGTGTGCGGCGCCGCCGCTCGCCCGCTGCTGATCCAGGCTCGCGTGCCTGGATCGGCGCAGCCATCGCAGGCCCCGCGAGACGATGAAGGCGGCGATGACGCGCCATCAGGCGCCGCTCCCATGCAAGCCGTCTGCGCGCCGATGGCCTGGCAGGCCGATGCCGCGCCGCCCGACCTGACCATCGAGATCGCCAAGCCTGATCGCGATGCCGCCCAGGGCCACTATGTCTGCCGCATGGACTCGCCGCACGCCTTGGCCACACCCCTGGGGCCCGTGGACATGGACCTGGGCGACGACGCACGCACCTTCGCCAGCCAGATGGCCGACGAACTGCGGCTGCATGCGGACGACCCGCTGGCCGAGTTGGTAATGGAAAGCAATGGGCGTCTGGTGGCCTCGCGGCTGCCGCCCACGGTCATGCAGGCCCTGCAGGAGGTGGCCCTCCAGGTGGCGCCGGCCGTTCCGGCAGTGCTCATCGTCAGTGCCGAGCCCTATGTGCCGTGGGAGCTGGCGTGGCTGGATCCGCCGCTCGATGCATCGCGCCCCGCCTATCTGGGCGCGCAGGTGCTGTTGGGCCGCTGGCTGCGCACCGACTTGCCTGCCGCGGCCGATGGCAAGGTGCGGCCCCGCCCGGCCTTGCAGCCTCAGAGCAGCCTGACCGTGCGCCATCTGGCCGCGATGGCGGCCTGGTACCAGGCTGACTCCGGCTTGGTGCGGCTGCCCATGGCCGAAGACGAAGTGGGCCGCCTGGCCATCGACTTCGGCGCGCGGGCGCTGGATGCGACCGCCGATGCGCTCAGGCAGATCCTCACGGCCGCCTTGCCGGCCCCGCCAGGTGATGACGTGGCGCCCGATGCGGTGCACTTCGCCGGCCATGGCGACGTCGACATCGGACTGTCGGAAGGATCGGCCCTGTTCCTGAGCGATGGCAAACCGATCAGCGCGAAAGTGTTTCGCGCCGCGCGTTATGGCGGTGAGCACCAGCCCTTGCTGTTTCTCAATGCCTGCATGCTGGGCATTGGCGGCGATCTGCTGGGCTCATCAGGCGGCTTTCCCGGGCATTCGCTCCATGGGGGCTTCGGTGCCGTGCTGGGTGCGCTGTGGGCCGTCGATGACCAGGTGGCGCATGACCTGGCATTGGCCTTCTGGCGTCGCGCCTGGCCGACGCCCGATGGGCCGGGCGAGCCCATCGCCGCCATCCTGCGTGAGCTGCGCGCGCAGTATGCGTCGGGCGGCCCGGATGCGCCGGGGCGCGCCACCTACCTGGCCTATGTCTACTATGGCCATCCCCGGCTGCGTCTGCATCCGGCGGGGGGGCTTCACTGAGGCGCGTCCGAGCCCCAGACGCCTTGCCGTTGCCGTTCCCGGGCCTGGCGCTCGTGCGCCATCAGTTCATCGAGTTGCTGACGGCCCTGTCGCGCCATGGAGGCCATGGTCTTGTCGTCCTTGTGGAAGGGGTAGCTGCGTTGCAGGAGCGCCAGCGAATGGCGCTTGAAGCGGGCGGCCACCTGGCGCGCCTGAAAGGGGTGCCAGCCCAGCCGCTCGAGCACGCTGCGCCCGCTCATGAGGGCCGACTCAAAGGTTTCGCGCTCGATGGCCGTCACACCCAGGTCCATCAGGGCGTAGCAGTGCTGCACATTGCGCGCGCGGGCCACGATCTCCAATTGCGGGAAATGCTTGCGCGCCAGCGTCACCAGCTTGATGCTTTGGGCCATGTCGTCGATGGCCACCACCAGCACGCGGGCCTTGTCGGCGCCGGCCAGCCGCAGCAGATCCAGGCGCGTGGCGTCGCCATAATGGACGCGAAAGCCGAACTTGCGCAGCAGGTCGATCTGCTCGGCATCGTGGTCCAGCACCGTCGCGACCAGGCCGTTGGCATACAGCATGCGGCCGATGATTTGCCCATAACGCCCGAAGCCCGCGATGATGACCGGCGCGTCCTGCTGTTCGTGCAGGCTCAACCGCTCGTCCTTGGCGGCCCCGCTGCGGGAGAAACGGGGCATGAGCACCTTGTCGATGAGCACCAGCAGCAAAGGCGTCACCAGCATGGACAGGGCCACCGTGCCGACCAGCACCGAACTCAGCCGTGCCGAGAGGATGTGCGCCTCTGTCGCCTGCTGGAACACCACGAAGGCGAACTCGCCCCCTTGCGCCAGCATGAGCGCGAACAAAGGACGCTCGGGCAGGGGGATCTTGATCGCCGTGGCCAGGGTCCAGAGCACCGCGGCCTTGACCAGCAGGAAGGCCACCAGCAGACCCAGCACCAGCGGCCATTCGCCCAGCAGCGTATGGAAGTCCATCGACATGCCCACCGCCATGAAGAACAGGCCGAGCAGCAAGCCCTTGAAGGGGCCCACATCGGTTTCGAGCTCGTGCTTGTATTCGCTGGTGGCCAGCAGCACACCGCCAAGGAAGGCGCCCAATGCCATCGACAGCCCCACCCATTGCATCAGGCTGGCGATGCCGACCACCAGAGCCAAGGCCGCTGCGGTGAAGATCTCGGTGGAGCGGCTGCGCGCGATCCAGCGCAGCGCATGACGCAGCAGCAGGCGCCCGCCCAGAATGATGCCGGCGATCACGGCCACGGCCATGAGCGCTTCGCGCCAGGGCGCATCGCTGTCGCCGCGCACATGGCCCAGCACCGGGATAAGCGCCAGGATGGGGATGGCCGCCACGTCCTGCAGCAGCAGGATGGCGAAGCTGGCCTGACCGCCCTGCGTGGCCATCAGGTGACGCTCCTGCATGCTTTGCAGCGCCACCGCGGTGGACGACAAGGCCAGGCCCAGGCTGGCGATCACCGCCGTCGACACCGGCAGGCCCACCCACCAGCCCAGCCCGCCCAACGCCAGGGCGCAGCCCAGCAGCTGTGCGCTGCCCCAGCCGAAGATGGCCCGCCGCATGGCCCACAGGCGCGGCGGCTCCAGCTCCAGGCCGATCAGAAAGAGCATCAGCACCACGCCGAATTCGGCGACGTGCAGGATGGAGGCGGTGTCCTTGACCAGCCCCAGGCCGAAGGGCCCGATGGCGATGCCCGCACCCAGGTAACCGATGATCGAGCCCAGCCCCAGGCGCTTGGCCAGCGGCACGGCGATCACGGCCGCCCCGAGGTAGATCAGCGTGGCCTGCAGCCAGTGGTCATGGTCCATTTGCGTGTGTCGCTTTCATCTCAGGTCTCGTGGGGACGGTCCTCGCTGGGGATGGCGCACGTCGGCGAGGTGGGCATGTCGGCGATCTCGGGCCAGTCAGGGTAGTGCGTCAGCCTGTCGACGTAGGTGGCGACATGCGCCTCCAGTTCGCCATTGGCCAGGCGATGCGCCCCGTGCAACACCATGGGAGGCAGGAAACGCATGCCGCACAACGCGGCAGTTTGTTCGTAAGGCGGCAAGAAGGCGTCGAAGAGGTAGCGGTTATAGCCCTGGGGGTGGTAGGCCCGCTCGCTGCCGCCGGTAGACAGCACCAGCCACAGGTCCTTGCCCCGCAGCACCTGGCGCCCAGGGCCGTAGGCCCAGCCGATGGTCAGCACCTCGTCGAGCCACAGCTTCATCAGCGGCGGCATGCTGTACCAGTGGACGGGGTGTTGCCAGACGATCAGGTCGGCCTGCTCCACCAGCGCCTGTTCGGCGGCCACATCGATGACGTAGTCGGGGTAGCGCGCATACAGGTCGTGGACGCGCACGTGTGGCAGGCTGGCTGCCGCTGCCATGAGCGAGCGGTTGACGGTGGACAGGTGCAGGCTGGGATGGGCGGCCAGGACAAGGATGCGGGCAGGCGCATGCCCGCGCCTGCC
>CAYPUS010000032.1:11809-16317 GCA_964413815.1 uncultured Aquabacterium sp.
GGCGCGGGCATGCGCCATTGTCCGGCAGAACGCGCAACCGGTCCGACGCTGCCGCGATCAGCCCAGCAGGGGAGTCGGGGAAGTGTTCACGTGTTCACGCGTGAACGGCCCGGGCTTCGTCGATGGCGCGTCGCATTTCGGCGTTCAGGGGGACGTTGATGTGGCTGAGTGTCAGCCCCCGTTGAAGGTGGCCGATGCCCGCCTCGGGTTCTCCTTGCGCGATGAGCAGCAGGCCGGTCTTGAACTGGTAGAAGGGGTCGTCCGGATTCAGTCGGTTCAGGGGCTGCCACATGGCCTGGGCATCGGCAAGCCGCCCCTCGCCCAGCAGCAGCATGCCCAGTCTCAGCCGCGCGGCATCGTGTTCCGGATCGCAGGCCAGTGCCGTGCGCAGACTCGCGACGGCGCGTGCGGGCATGCCGAGGCGGGCCTGTTCTGCGCCCAGCAGGTAATGGGCCTCCGCGCTGCCTGGCTGGACGCGCAGCACCTGGCAGAGCAGTGCGATGGCCTGCGCTGAGCGCCCCAGGTCGATGGCGTCCAGCGCCTGGTGCAGCAAGTTGACCGTGTCGGTGCGTGGCGTGCCTGGGTGCATGCTCGTCCCTTTCGTTAGCGCGTCTTTCCCTTTTTGCTTGCGGCCCTGCCTGGCCACGTCAGCAGTGGGATCATTCTGGTGGGCGCTCGTCTTGGGTGCTTGTACGAAACCGGTGTGGGGATTTCACTGCTTTCAAGGATGTGTTTCCAAATGCAATAGGGACGGAGGTGCCGGCGCGCTTGGGTCGGCCGGCCGCCCCGGATGGGTCCGCCAGGTGCGCATCTGCACGATGTCGTTGCGCAGGAAGTGCCCGGGCGAGGCGCCGAAGACATCCTGGAAGACGCGGCACATGTGGGCCGAATCGCTGAAGCCGGCCTCGTGCGCCAGTGCGGTCAGAGAGTGGCCCATGCCGAAGAGTTCGGTGATCCGGTGGGCCTTGCGCCACAGCAGGTAGCTGCGCATGGGCAGGCCGACCGCGGCCTGGAACAGCCGCGACATGTGGTCCGGGGAGACACCCACTTCCTCCGCCAGCCCTTCGAGTCTGTCGGTGGGGTTGGCCAGCCAGGCGTCGAGCTGGGCCCGCCATCGGAGTGGCCGCTCTGCGCGAGGCGGCAGCATGTGGGTTGTCGTCTCGGCCACCGCCTCGATCAGCGCGGCGGCGGCGGGGATGTCCAGGCGGCCTTCATAGGCGGCGTGCATGGCGGGGCAATGGGGAATAAAGGGCGTCAATGGCAGGGCCATGATGCCCGGCTCCGGAATGGTCGAGAAGCGTGTGAACAGTGGGTGTGTGGGGTTGAGCAGGACCGCCACCAGTTGGGTGGCCTCCGCCTCGATGAGCCAGTGCCCCGAAGGCCGGGCGACGACGACGGGCGCCTGCACCCGGCCGTGCCCTGAACTGAAGCTGACCAGGCCGCCATCGGCGCAGACCATGACCATCACATAGAAGCGAAAGCTCATGCGCGCGGCCATGCAGGGCGTGGTGAAGAGGAGGCCTGTGGGCAGCATGTGGAGCTGGTCCTTGGCCACATGGGCCATGCGACCGTAAGGCGCGCCGGTCGGATGGGGGGGAGGCATGCGTTCCTCGTGAAGGCGTGTCGGCCGATGCGGCGAATGTGTCACAGAGGCGACAGTCGCACCATGCGGCTTGCCCCAGGAAGGCCGCAGATCCACCCATCGATTCGAGGGGTAAGCCCTTCAAGGTGGCGTGCGGCGGTGGTTTCGGCGAGGATGCGCTGGACACACCCACGGCATGACGTGCGGTGGCGCAAAGAAAAGGGAGGTGCAGGCCATGCAAGGGCGACGCGCGGCTTGGGGTGTCGTGTCCAGATGGGTGTTGGCGGTGTGCGTGGCGGGCCTGGGGTGCAGCGCCCTGGTTTCCTGGGGTGTCCAGGCGCGCAACGAAGCGCTGGCCCGCGAGGTCTTCGATCAACTGGCTTCGGCACTGGCCAACAGGCTGGCCGCGCGCATCCGGTTGTACGAGTACGGCCTGCGCGGGGTGCGGGGTACCGCATTGGTGACCGGCCTCGATGGCATGGACCGTACGCTGTTCCGCCGCTATGGCCTGTCGCGGGACATCGACGCGGAGTTTCCAGGTGCCTGGGGCTTCGGCTTGATTCGCCGGGTGCCGCGTGCGCAGACGGATGCCTTTGTCACCAGCGCCCGAGCCGATGGTTTCCCCAACTTCCGCATCTTCGAAATCGGCCCCCATGACGGCGACCGTTTCGTGATCCAGTACGTCGAGCCCATCGAGCGCAATCTGGCGGCCATCGGCCTGGACATCGCTTCGGAAGCCAATCGCCGGCATGCGGCCATGGCATCCATGGCTTCCGGCCAGGCCACGCTCACGGGGCCGATCACGCTGGTCCAGAAGTCGGGCGGGCACCTGCGATCCGTGCTGTTCCTGCTGCCCATCTATGCGCCGGTGGCGCCTTTGGACACGCCTGAAGAGCGCGGTGCGGCCTGTGTGGGCTGGAGCTACGCGGCCTTGTCCCTGGAAGATGTGTTGGCGGACATCCAGTATGGGGACACCCGTTTCGGCATGCGGCTGATGGACGTCACCACGCCAGGCCGCCCCGAGTTGCTGCACGACGAGCCCCGCCCGAACCTGGCCATGCCTGGCGGTTTGAGGCGGACCATGTCGCTGTCCCTGCATGGGCGCAGATGGCACGTCGAACTGATCGAGCATCAGCCCTTTCGCCTGAGCGTTCCGCAAACCGACCCCCGTGTGGTGATGAGCGTTGGTGTGCTGCTGACCTTGTTGTGCGCCAGCGTCCTGGGCCTGATCAGGCTGGGGCGCCAGCGCCAGCGGGTGGCAGAGGCGCAGAAGGGCCAGCTGGCCACCATCGTCGAGAACTCGGCGGACGCCATCATCGGCGAGGCCATGGATGGCACCGTGCTGAGCTGGAACCGCGCGGCCCAGAAGCTGTTCGGCTTCGAGGAGTCGGAAGTGCTGGGCAAACCCCTTGCGCCGTTGTTCCTGCCGCCGGCCAGGCTGAACGAAGACAGCGAGTTGCTGTCCAGGATCGGCCGGGGCGAGGTCATCCCGCCTTTCGACACGACCCGCCTGCACCGCGATGGCACGGAGATCGATGTGTCCGTGACGGCAGGCGCGATGCGGGGTGCCAACCGGGAGTTGATCGGCGTGGCCAAGCTGATGCGCGATGTGCGCGAGCGCAAGGAGGGCGAGCGGCGCCTGCAGGAGCTGGCTGCCAGCCTCGAGCAACAGGTGCAGGAACGCACCGCGGCCTTGGAGCAGGCCCGCGTCGCGGCGGAGGCGGCCAGCACGGCCAAGAGCATGTTCCTGGCCAATATGAGCCATGAGATCCGCACACCCATGAACGCCGTGATCGGTGCCACCCATTTGCTGGATGCGACCGAGCTCACGCCCGATCAACGCTACCTGCTGGGCAAGGCCCAACTGGCCAGCCGCTCCCTGCTTGGCATCATCAACGACGTGCTGGACCTGGCCAAGATCGAGGCCGGCGAGCTGCGCATCGATGTGCAGCCCTTCAGCCCCTTGGCCGTGATGGACGATGTCGAGCAGATGTTTGTCACCCAGGCCGAGGAAAAAGGCATCGCGCTGTCCTTCGGCGGCCATGCCGAGTTGCCGGCGCGGCTGGCCGGTGATGCGGCGCGGCTCAGGCAGGTGCTGATCAATCTGGTCAGCAATGCGGTCAAGTTCACCCAGCACGGGCACGTGAGCGTGATGGTGCGCCGTCAGGACGACGGCGAGCCCGATGAGGATGGCAAGGCCTCGCGGATCTGCCTGATCTGGTCCGTCGCGGACACAGGCATCGGCATGCCGAAGGAGGCCCTGAGCAAACTCTTCTCGCCCTTTACCCAGGCCGATGCCTCGACCACGCGCCGCTTTGGCGGCACCGGTCTGGGCCTGTCGATCGTGCACCAGCTGGTCAACATGATGGGCGGGTCGGTGAGCGTCACCAGCGAGGTGGGGCGCGGCACCTGTTTCGTCGTGAAGCTGCCTTTCAACGTGCTGGCGCACGTCGAGGAAGTGCCCGTCACCGGTGCGCAGGATTTGAATGCCGGCTGGCTGGAGGGGCAGCGCATCCTGCTGGTCGATGACAGCGACATCAACCTGGAGATCGGCCGGCGCGTGCTGGAGCGCGAGGGCGCCATCGTGCACACCTGTGTCAACGGCAAGGAGGCGATGGATGTGCTGACGCAGGACAGCGGCTTCGACGCCGTGCTGCTGGATGTGCAGATGCCGGTGATGGATGGCTATGAAGCGGCCAGGCGGATTCGGGATGATCTGCAACTGGGCGATCTGCCGGTGCTGGCCCTGACGGCCGGCGCGCTGAGCGAAGAGCGGCGCAAGGCCGAAGCCGCCGGCATGGACGAGTTCCTGACCAAACCCCTGGACCCTGTGGTGCTTGTCAGGACCTTGCGCAAGATCCTGGAAGGCGGGAAACCCAATGGACAGTAAGGATTTGGCCCCTGCAAATCGGTGGGCAGGATTTGC
>CAYPUS010000033.1:0-813 GCA_964413815.1 uncultured Aquabacterium sp.
TCGTAGGTGTCGCGCGCCTTGAGCACGCCATCCTGGTGGATGCCGGAGGCGTGGGCGAAGGCGTTGGCCCCCACCACGGCCTTGTTGGGCTGCACCACGAAGCCGGTCGTCTGCGAGACCATGCGCGAGGCGGGCATGATCTGCTGGGTCTCGATGCCCACGTTCAGGCCGAAGTGGTCGCGGCGGGTCTTGACGGCCATCACCACTTCTTCGAGCGAGCAGTTGCCCGCACGCTCACCCAGGCCGTTGATCGTGCACTCGATCTGGCGTGCGCCGCCGATCTTCACACCGGCCAGCGAGTTGGCCACGGCCATGCCCAAGTCGTTGTGGCAGTGCACCGACCAGATCGCCTTGTCGGAGTTGGGCACCTTCTCGCGCAGGGTCTTGATGAAGTTGCCGTAGAGCTCGGGGATGGCGTAGCCCACGGTGTCGGGGATGTTGATGGTGGTGGCGCCTTCCTGGATCACCGCCTCGCACACGCGGGCGAGGTAGTCGATGTCGGAGCGGTAACCATCCTCGGCCGAAAACTCGACGTCGGCCGTGAGGTTGCGGGCAAAGCGCACCGACAAGCGGGCCTGCTCGAGCACCTGCTCGGGCGACATGCGCAGCTTCTTTTCCATGTGCAGCGCGCTGGTGGCGATGAAGGTGTGGATGCGCCAGGAGTTGGCACCCTTCAAGGCCTCGGCGGCACGGGCGATGTCGCGGTCGTTGGCCCGGGCCAGCGAGCAGACGGTCGAGTCCTTGATGACATCGGCGATCGACTTGATGGCTTCGAAATCACCATTGGACGAAGCGGCGAAGCCGGCCTCGATC
>CAYPUS010000033.1:823-16193 GCA_964413815.1 uncultured Aquabacterium sp.
GACTGCTCGCCATCGCGCAAGGTGGTGTCGAAAATGATGAGCTTGTCGGTCATGGTGGTCTCCGAAGGACAGGAAGGTGGGGGAAGCAGAACGGGGTCAGAGCATGAAAGCCGGCTGGGGCTTCCTGGGGGTCTGGCTCTGACTGGTTGCTGCTGCCTTCCTGTCGCGCCACATGGGCTAGCGCGATAAAAACAGCAAGAAAGCTTTCACCAAACAAAACGGCCCGCAAGAAGCGCTGGCGGGCCGTGATGCAAGGGGTACTGAATAAACAGACGACAGCGATCAACGCGCCCGGGGCACTCCTAGGGGTAGTAGCAGCAGCGATGCGGTGAACGTCTTCATGGGCTTCAATATAACACGCAGGCCGGAAAACCGGGCGGGCCATTCTGGTGAAAAGCCCTGGGAAAAACCAATCACGTCGATAGCCCGCACACCGCCATCAGCGGTGCAGGCCGGCTTCGTCCGGCTCGTCGGTGGACGTGGAAATCACGCTGACCGGCTTGCCCTTCATGCGCTTCCAGACGTAGACGCCATAGCCCGAGACCCCGTAGAACACGAAGACGCCGAACAGCACGATGGGCGGGTGGATGGTGATCACCGCGATGCCCAGGGCGATCGCCACGATGAAGATGAAGGGCACCGTGCGGCGGAAGTTGATGTCCTTGAAGCTGTAGAAGGGGATGTTGGTGACCATCGTCAGCCCCGAATACAGCGTGAAGCCGCAGGCCACCCAGACCATGCCGACCAGCGACTGCGCGCTCTCGCCCATGTCGGTGACCACCCAGATCAGGCCCATCACCAGGGCGGCGGCGGCCGGGCTCGGCAGGCCCTGGAAGAAGCGCTTGTCGACCACCGCGATGTTGGTGTTGAAGCGCGCCAGACGCAGCGCCGCGCCCGAGCAGTACACGAAGGCGGCGATCCAGCCGAGCTTGCCCATGTCCTTGAGCGCCCATTCGTAGACGATGAGCGCGGGCGCTGCGCCGAACGACACCATGTCGGACAGGCTGTCCATCTGCTCGCCAAAAGTGCTCTGCGTGTTCGTCATGCGGGCGACGCGGCCATCGAGGCTGTCGAGCACGGCGGCGCAGAAGATGCCGATGGCCGCCAGCTCGAAGCGGCCGTTCATCGCCATGACGATGGCGTAGAAGCCGCCGAACAGTGCGGCCAGCGTGAACAGATTGGGCAGGATGTAGATGCCCTTGCGACGGCGGCGAGGCATCTCCTCGGCCTCGTCCTGCCCCACGTCCACGGCGGGGTCGATCTCTGGTTTGGTGACAGGTTGCTGCACGTTTGTTCAGACCTTGTTCAAGGTCGCCAGGATGGTCGTGGTGGCCGTCACCTTGTCGCCGGGCGCCACCTTAGGGATGGCATGGGGCGGCAGGTAGATGTCGACCCGCGAGCCGAAACGGATGAGGCCATAGCGCTGGCCGCGCGTGAGGGTGTCGCCCGGCTTGACCCAGCACCGGATGCGTCGCGCCACGAAGCCCGCCACCTGCACCAGGGTCACGATCTGTCCATTCGATTCGATGACCACGGCGTTGCGCTCATGACGGCCGGAGCTGACGTCCAGGTCGGCATGCATGAACTTGCCGGGGTTGTAAACCACCTCGCGCACCACGCCGTCGATGCTGGCTCGGTTGGCGTGGGTGTTGAATATGCCGGTGAAGACGCTGATGCGCAGGGCCTCGCGGTCTGCGTAGGGATCACGCGCCTTTTCGATGCGCACCACGCGGCCATCGGCCGGGCACAGCACCGCGCCCGCCTGCGCCGGGATGACACGGGGCGCCTCGCGCAGGCAGAAGAAATAGGTGGCCAGGCCGCCGACGCCGATCAGGGCGGCGGGCCCGGGCCCCTGCCAGACGCCTGCAAGCAGGCAAATCAGAAGCAGAAAGCCCAGCAGAGGCCAGTTTTCCAAGAAATCCCAGGAGGGCATCGGAAATGGATAACGCATGGCGGCGGAGGATACCTCATCAGGCCGTCAGGCCGCCGGAAGCTGGCGCACGACGCGTTGGGGATAGGGGATTTCCACGCCCTCGCGCCGCAGTTCGGCCAGGATGGCCAGGTTCACGGCGGAACGGGCGGCCAGCTGGTTGGCGTCGGGCGACACCCAGAAAGCAATGGTCAACTCCAGCCCGTCCGCTCCGAAGGCAGACAGGTGCACCGCCGGCACGGGCGCGTCCAGCACCAGATCCTGGTCGGCCACCACGGCCGCCAGCATCGGCATGAGCACGCTGAGGTCGGAGCCATGGGCGATCTGGAAGACCGTCGTCAGGCCCACCCGCCGGTCGGACTTGGTGGCGTTTTCGACCCGCTGGGTCATGAGCTGCTCATTGGGCACCAGGGCCTCGCGCCCCGCCGACGAACGGATCACCGTGTAGCGCGTGTTGATGTCCGTGATGCGGCCCTCGAAATTGTCGACCTTGACCAGGTCGCCGATGCGCAGGCTGCGCTCGGCCAGGATCACGAAGCCGCTGACGTAATTGGCCGCCAGCTTCTGCAGACCGAAGCCCAGGCCCACACCGATGGCGCCGCCCAGCACCGACAGCGCCGTCAGGTCGATGCCTGCGGCCGACAAGGCCAGCATCAGCCCGATCGACAGCAGGATGGCGCGGATCGCGTTGGAGGTGATCTTGCGCAGCGAGAGGTTCTCGGTGGCGCCCTTGAGCAGCCGGGCCTCGATCGCCGAGGAGATGGACAGGGAGAGCATCAGCACGATGACCGCGCTGAGCGTGCCCTCGATCAGGCTGCGCAGGCTGATCTGCGTGGCCCCGATCTTCCAGGTCATTTCTTCCATTTCCTTGAGGATGATGGGCATCACCCCGGTGACCCACAGCACCGTCACCAGCCAGGCCATCCACGACACGGTGCGCTCGATCACCTTCACCGCAGAGGAACCCGGGAACGCCACGCGCAGCACCTTGACCGTCAGGCGGATCATGGCCAGCGAAGCCAGCACCGGCACGACGATGCGGAACACCACGATGGGGACCTGCCCGCTCAACACCCCCCGGGCACCCAAGGCCAGCAGCAGGGCCAGCACCGGAAACAGCACGCCATCGATCACGTGGTAGCCGAACCAGATGGAACGCGGGTCCGCCTGGCGGCCCCGCCACAGGCGCACGATCAACCAGGCCAGCCCCAGGCAGCCCACCGTCATGGCCAACTCGAGGAGGATGGCGGGCTGATCGAGCCGGCCCAGCAGGGCCAGGAACTCGTCAGGTGTCAACACTTTGTAGGAAGAGGCGTCGGCAACGTCAGGACGGACAGGGGGCATGGATCGAGCAAAACCGAGAAGGACGAGAAAGGACGGATGCGAGGCGGTGCCCCGGCGCGGACGCCCTGGGCGTGCCAGGCGGGATCGGACGAGGATCAGGCCTCGATCAGCGTGCGCACATGGGCCGCGACACTGCGCGCCAGGGCGCTGAGGTTATACCCGCCTTCCAGGCAGGAGACGATGCGGCCCTTGGCATAGGTGTTCGCCACCTCCACGATTTTCTCCGTGATCCAGGCGTAATCCGCCTCGACCAGGCCCAGGCCGCCCAGATCGTCCTCGCGGTGGGCATCGAACCCTGCGGAGATGAAGATCATCTCGGGCTTGAAGTACTCCAGGCGGTGCAGCCAGTAGCTTTCAACCACATCGCGAATCAGCGCGCCATTGCTGCGGGCGGCCACGGGCACGTTGACCATGTTGCCCGCCGTGCTGTCGGCCCCGCTGTAGGGATAGAAGGGGTGCTGGAAGAAGCCGACCATCAGGACGCGCTCGTCGCCCGCCAGGATGTCTTCGGTGCCATTGCCATGGTGGACATCGAAATCGACCACGGCCACGCGTTGCAGGCCGCGCACGTCCAGGGCGTGGCGCACGGCCACGGCGACGTTGTTGAAGAAGCAAAACCCCATGGTCTCGTTGCGCGTGGCATGGTGACCGGGAGGACGGATGGCGCAAAAGGCGTTGTCCAGCGCACCATCGATCACCGCATCCGTGGCGGCGATGGCCGCGCCAGCGGCGCGCCAGGTGGCCGCCCGCGTGGCAGGACAGGCCAGGGTGTCGGGGTCCAGCGCCCGGGTCTCGCCCGTGGCCTCGATCTGCTGCAGCACGTCATCCAACGACAGCACATACAGCAGCTCATGGGCCCGCGCGAGGTCGGCGTTGCTGGCCAGCGGCACGTCGGGGGAAAGCATGAGCGCATCCAGGCCGGTCGCCCGCAGGTGGTCTTCGATGGCGCGGATGCGCTGGGGGCACTCGGGATGACCCGGCCCCATGTCGTGAGCAAGGCAGTCGGGATGTGAAAAATAGCCTGTTGCCATGACTTCGCTTTGTGTCGTCCGGTGCGCCGGTATGGGTTAATGTCGCACCATGCTTCGAAACGACTCGAACCCCGTCATGCCCTCTGGCGCTGCATCCACAGTCAACATGCCGGTCAAGGGTGCGCAGGTCACCCAGCTCATCGATCAGGTTAGCACGATCATTGTGGGCAAGCGTGAACAGGTCACGCTCTCCGTGATCTGCCTGCTGGCATCGGGCCACTTGCTGATCGAGGACGTGCCGGGCGTGGGCAAGACCACCTTGTCCCAGGCCCTGGCGCGCTGCCTGGGTCTGAGCTTTTCGCGCATCCAGTTCACTTCAGACCTGCTGCCCTCCGACCTGATCGGGGTCAGCGTCTACGAACGCCAGAAAGAGGCCTTCGTCTTCCACCCCGGGCCGGTGTTCGCCCAGGTGCTGCTGGCCGATGAAATCAACCGCGCCGGGCCGCGCACGCAAAGTGCGCTGCTGGAGGCGATGGAAGAGCGGCAGGTGTCCGTCGAAGGGCAGACCCGCGCCCTGCCCTCGCCCTTCTTCGTGATCGCCACGCAGAACCCTTCGGATCAGTTGGGCACGCATCCCCTGCCCGAATCGCAGTTGGACCGTTTCGCCATGCGCCTGTCGCTGGGCTACCCGGATCCGGCGGCAGAGCGCGCTCTGCTGGTCGGTGAAGACCGCCGCGAGGCCTTGCTGGCCTTGCAGCCAGTCATCTCACCCCAGACCTGGGCGCAATGGCAAAGCCAGGTCGACCAGGTCCACGTCGCCGACAGCCTGCTCGATTACCTCCAGGCGCTGATCACGGCCACCCGGGACGGGCGCTGGTTCGCGCTCGGCCTGAGCCCCCGCGCGGGGCTGTCCTTGCTGAAACTGGCCCGTGCGCGCGCCCTCGTCCAGGGCCGCAACCACGTGTCGCCCGAAGACATCCAGACCCTGTGGGTGCCCACCGTCGCGCACCGACTGCTGCCGCTGCCTCAGTCAGGGCGCAGCGCCGCCGCGCAGGCCCGCGCGCTGCTGGAGGCCACGCCCGTTCCATGACGGACCGGCTGCGCGCCAGATCGGCATCGACCACGCAGGGGCGCGAGCCGGCCACTCGGGCGCGCTCGCCGCTTGGCTGGCTCCAGGCCTTGTTCGCCCCGATGATCACTGGCGCATCGCAGCGCTTTGCCAACTGGCTCGAATTCAAGCTGCCCCGCAAGGACCAGCTCACCCTGACCCACCGCAATCTCTACATCCTGCCCAGCCGGGCCGGATGGAGCTTCACCGTGGTCTTCCTCGTGCTCTTGCTGGCCTCGATCAATGAGCAGGTCAATCTGGGCTACGCGTTGAGCTTTCTGCTGGGCGGCACCGCCATGGCCGCCCTCTACCAGACGCACGGCAACCTGCATGGCGTGAGCCTGCGCCTGCTGAGCCTGCGCAGCGTGCACGCCGGCCAGGTGCTGCGCATCGGCGTGACCTTGAGCAACCAGCACCGCAAGCTGGGTCGCTTCGGACTGTGGATCACCGCCGGCCCCCGGGCGCCGGAAGGCACGACCGCCGGCCCCGGCTGCCCGCAGGACGTCGAGCTGGCACCGGGCAGCGACTGCACCATCGAGGTCGATGTGGCCACCGTCAGGCGGGGCTGGCTGAGCCTGCCGCGCATCACCGTCGAGACCCGCTACCCCCTGGGCCTGTTCCGCGCCTGGGCCTACTGGCGGCCGCAGTCGCGCATCCTGATCTGGCCGGCCCTTGACCCGATGGCGCCGCCCCTGCCCTCGCAGCAGGCGGTGCAGGGCCTCGAGCAGCTTCCCCGCCCGAGTGCCGCGGGCCATGACATGCCCGAGGGCCTGCGCGACTACCGCCGTGGTGATCCGCTGCGCTGGATCGCCTGGAAGAAGTCCAGCCACGCGCTGGCGTCCGGCACCGGGCTGGTCAGCCGTGAGCCGGCCCAAAGCGGCACCCCCGACCTGTGGCTGGACTACGAGACCTCGCCCGGCCTGCAGGGTCTGGCGCAAGAGGCCCGCCTGAGCCGCCTGGCCACCTGGCTGATCCAGGCCGAACAGCAAGCCGGCACCCAGGGGCCGCTGTATGGCCTGCGCCTGCCGGGCTTGACCGTGGCCTGTGCGGCCGGCCCCCAGCATCTGCGCCATTGCCTCGACTCCCTGGCGGTATGGGGGCTGCCGGATGACCAAGGAGGCGGCGCATGAACGCGGCGGCCCGCTCCACGCTCACGCGCGAAGGCCGGGACACCCTCTGGCTTCTGGGTGTGCTGGCGCTCAGCATCCTGCCGCATGCCGCCCGGCTTCCCTGGTGGTGTTCGGTCGGCACCTTCGCGGCGCTGCTGTGGCGCGCCCGTGTGGCGTGGCGCGACGATGCCCTGCCCCCCCGCTGGGTGCTGGTCGTCTGCCTGGTCATCAGCCTGGGCCTGACCATGTGGACCTTCCGCACCCTGCTCGGGCGCGAGGCCGGCGTCACCCTGGTCACGCTGCTGGCCGCGCTCAAGACACTGGAGTTGCGGGCGCGGCGCGACGCCTTCGTCATCACCTCGCTGGGCTTTTTCCTGATCCTGACGCAGTTCCTGTATTCGCAAAGCCTGCCGATGGCCGCCTTGATGCTGATCGTGCTGGTCGGCCTCTTGACCTCGCTGGTGCTGGCGCAACGGCCGATGGGGCGCCCGCCCATCATGGCCGCCGCCAAGGCGGCGCTGCGCAGCGCGGTGATGGGCGTGCCGGTGATGCTGGCGCTGTTCATCCTGTTTCCGCGCCTGGGCCCTTTGTGGAGCCTGCCGGCCGATGCAGGCAAACGCACGGGGCTGTCGGACACCATCCGCCTGGGCCATGTCGCCGAACTGGCGCAGGATGACTCGGTGGCCATGCGCCTGAAGTTTCCGCAAGGGCCGCCCCCGGCGCGTGACATGTACTTCCGCGGCCCCGTGCTGGACTTCTTCGATGGTCATACCTGGCATGCCACTGGCGCCCTGCGCGGCCAGCTCGGCAACAGCCAGGACGCGCCACCAGAGCGCGCAGACGCGCGGGGCGAGGCCCTGTTCTATCAAGTGACCCTGGAGCCCTCCCGCCTGGCCGTCGTGCCCCTGCTGGAAGGCACGCTGGAAGCCGTGCCCACGCCGCCTGCCACCTCGCCGCAGCTGCGGCGCTTCGGCCTGGACTGGGTCGCCAACGAACGGCTCACCGAGCGCACGCAGATCGATGGCACATACTGGCACGGCGTCCAGCATGGCCCGACCGAACGAAGCGGGCTGCGTCATTCATGGCTGCAACTGCCCCGGGGCCACAACCCCCGCTCCCTGGCCTGGGCCGCGGCCTTCAAGGCGGACAAAGGCCTGGCGCAGGCAGATGGCGCGGCGATCTCGCAGGCCCTGCTCCAGCACATCCGCACCGGCGGCTACAGCTACACCCTGGCTCCCGACGAGGCCGAGGACATCGACACCTCGGGCGGGGCCCGCAGGCCGCCTGCCAACCTGATCGACCGCTTCTGGCTGGACCGCAAGACCGGCTTTTGCGAGCACTTCGCCACCGCCTACGTCTTCCTGATGCGGGCCATGGGCGTCCCCAGTCGCGTGGTGACCGGCTACCAGGGCGTCGAGCTCAATCCGGTCGACGGGCTGTTCGTCGTGCGCAACAGTGACGCGCACGCCTGGGCGGAAATCTGGCTGCCGGGACAGGGATGGCAGCGGGTCGACCCGACCGCGATGGTGGCGCCAGATCGGGTCGAGCGTGCCCGCCAGGTCTTCCGTCATGGCAACCCCTTCCCGGGGCCGCTGGCGAACATCGATCCGGCCGTCTGGGGCCGCGTGCGCAGCTACATCGACGCCGGCAACCACCGCTGGAACGTCTGGGTGCTGCAGTACTCGCGCGCCAGACAGATGGACATGCTCAAGAACTGGGGCTTTTCTTCGCCCGATTGGGTCGACCTGCTGCGGCTGGCCGGCGGCATGCTGCTGATCATCAGCGTGCTGGGCATGGCCTGGCTGTGGTGGATGCGCCCCCGCGCACAGGCCACGCCCTGGCAGCGCCCCATGCAGCGCGTCCACCAAGCGCTGCAGGCCAGCGGCTTTCCCGCGCCCTCGGACAGCCCGGCGCCGGCCGCCGCCCTGAGTTGGGCGCGCACGCTGGGCGAGGGCACGGGCTACGTGGGGCTCGACGCGTTGCAGACGCAACTGCGCGAAGCCTTGGTGCAACTCGATGCGCTGCGCTACGCCCCCACCGGCCTGGACAAAGCGGGCACCCAGCGCGAACGCCAGTTGCTGGTAGGCCGCATCGAGCAGCTCTGCCAGCAGTGGCGGGCTGCACGCCGACGGGATCGGGCAAACTAGGCGGGTCGTCGATCTGCCTTGCCCCATGCATTCTTCCTTTCGCGCCGCCACTGCCTGGTTTCCTGTCTTGATGATCGCGCTGTTGAGCGCCTGCAGCAGCGCCAACGCCCCCGAGCCCTCATCTGCGCACACGCCGACGGACACGCCCATCGACGCGCAAGCGGCCATGCAGCCGGGCCATGAACGGCCTTCCGTGCCTCCGCTGCCCGCCTCCGCCGCCTCCGGCGTGCCAAGCGCTCAGGCCCAGCCCGTCGCTCCCAGCAGCCTCCTCACCGCCTCTGCCCTTTTGGGCAACCCTTCGCCGGACAGCTATGCCTTCCGGGAAGACGCCAAGCGCCTGGCGATCGAATTGGCCCAGCGCATGGCACTCGATCCGCAATGGGTGTGGGACGCC
Source organism: uncultured Aquabacterium sp. (assembly GCA_964413815.1). GTDB lineage: Bacteria > Pseudomonadota > Gammaproteobacteria > Burkholderiales > Burkholderiaceae_C > Aquabacterium. The sequence continues at coordinate 9,827 of CAYPUS010000033.1, forward strand.
ATCTCACGGGCCAAGGTCAAGGACAGCGCGGCCAGGTTGATGATGCCCGCCCCCGCCGGCACGGCCAAGAACTGGGCGGTCTACCGCAGCCGATTCATCGATGCTCAGCGCATCCGCGCCGGCGTGCAGTTCTGGCGCGACAACGAGGCCGATCTGCGGCGCGCAGAGGCCCGATACGGCGTGCCGGCCCACATCATCGCGGGCGTCATCGGAGTGGAGACCATCTATGGCCGCAACATGGGCAAGTTCCGCATCCTTGATGCCCTGACCACCCTGAGCCTGGACTTCCCCAAGGGCCGCAGCGACCGCAGCGCCTTTTTCCAGTCGGAACTGGGCCACTACCTGAAGCTGTGCGCCGAGCAGCAACAGGCCCCCGAAAGCATGCTGGGCTCGTATGCCGGCGCCATCGGGCTGCCCCAGTTCATGCCCAGCTCCATCCGCAACTTCGCCGTCGATTTCGACGAAGACGGACGCATCGACCTGATCGGCAATACCGCCGACGCCATCGGCAGCGTCGCGCATTTCCTGGCCGTGCATGGCTGGCAATCTCCCTGGCCCGCCTATTTCGATATCACGCCGCCCGCAGACCCTTCGGCACTGGGCAAATTGCTGGGCCCGGATATCGTGCCGAGTTTCCTGGCCCAAGAGATGCTCGGCATGGGTGCCAAGTTGCCCCCCGACGCCCAAAATCACCCGGGCAAGCTGGCGCTGGTGCGCCTGGAGAACGGCCGGGCGGCCCCAACGCTCATCGCCGGCACCCAGAATTTCTATGCCATCACGCGTTACAACCAATCCAGCTATTACGCGCTCGCGGTCGTGCAGTTGGGTGAAGCGGTCGCCCGGCAGGCAAGCCGGCAACTTGGCCTAAATCCCTGAACCGGAAGACGGACGAAACCGCTGCAAGCACGGGTTGGGGCCGCAACACCGGGCCTGGTTCGTTTACAAGCGCTGCGTGCCTTTACGCGACATTCCCGTCCTTCTCAGACATATGCAGGGCATATAAATGCACTGCCGACCCTGACTTTCCCCCCCGAATGCATATTGCGTTTGCCCCGGCAATTCATTTATGTTTAGAATTGTCGTCAGGTTGACGCAAGCCACCGATTTCCCCATAAGTATTCAGCCCGCAGTCATGGGCACAAAGGACACACAATGAGCAACTATCAAGACCTCCTGGCTCAAAAGGCAGCACTGGAGAAGCAGGCTGCCGATCTCGAAAAGCAATTGACGGAAGCCCGCCGCGCTGAACGCGCTGCTGTGATCGCCCAGATCAAGTCGCTGCTGGCCGAGCATGGTCTGACGGTCGCCGACCTGGGTCTCAAGGCAGGCAGCGGCAAGGCCAGCGGCGGCACCAGCGCCTCGGCAGGCCGCAAGGTGGCCCCCAAGTACCGCAACAACGAAACCAATGAAACCTGGACGGGCCGTGGCCTGCAACCCAAGTGGGTTCAAGCCGCCATCGCCGCGGGCAAGAAACTCGAAGATTTCGCGATCTGAATTCAACAAGCTGAATTCATTTGAAACAAAAATGCCGGTGTGTAACGCACCGGCATTTTTCATTGGCGCCACGCTGTCGCCATGCTGTGCGGCGGCAGCGGGCCCCTCTCACGGAAACCCGGGAATGTCCTATATTCCCGCACCCGCCGTCATCCCCTCTTTCACAGCAGGGTCATCGGGATTTTGGCGGGCTACTCCGGCTTGAAATCGCCGGCCACCCCAAACACGAACTGCTCGGGTTTGAGATAACGCCGCAGCGCCGCATTGACCTGGTCCAGCGTGAGGGCCTCCAGTTCGGCATCCACCTTGGCCGCAATCGCAAAAGTACGGTCCAGATAAAGGTTGCTGGCCCAGGCAGACGCCAATCTGGCATCTTGCGCCCGTCCCAGACGCCTGAAACTCATCAGGCCTCGTTTACCCGCCTCGAACTCGGCGAGCGTGAAACCCTCTTTCAACGCCCGGGCGATCTCCTCGCGGAATGCCGCCTCCACCTTGTCCCGATTCTGGGGGGCATAGATGGCCGAGGCGATCCAGCGTGAATGCGGTTCGATGGCATTCCACTGCACCGCGCTGTAAACGCTATACGAAAGACCTTCCTTTTCCCGGATTCGCCGCCACAAGCGTGAATCCCCGCCCGAACCCAACAGATGGTTTGCGAGGGTGAAAGCCGGGTAATCCGGATGCAGGTCATTGAGCGGCACCGGCAATACCACGGACAGCACGGCATTTTGCTTGTCCGGGGTCTGCAGGACCATGCGGGTGGGCGGCGGGTTGTACAAGGGGTCCGGCACGCGCTCGAATGGCTGGGCGCTGCGCCAATCTCCGAAAGCCGCCTGCAAGGCCTGCTTCACCTCGCCCGCATCGAAATCACCCACGATGCCGATCTGCGCGTGCGAAGCCGACAGGAAGGTGGCGTGGAAGTCCTTGACGCGATCCAGGCTGACGGCGCGCCAATCGGCCTCCATCTCCTCGAAGGTCCGTGCATGGCGCACGTCGCCCTTGGGATAGGGGTTGCCGTGGCGGGACATGGCCTCGTCCAGCACCGACTCGGGCTCCTTGCGCTGCTCTTCGATCGAAGACAGCGCCTGCTGGCGCACCTCTTCAAGGGCGGACGCTGGCAAGGCGGGATGCCGCAAGGTGTCGGCCACCAGCTTGATCAGCGCGGGCAGGTGCTCGCGGCGGGTCACCAGGCTGACATGCATCTGGCCCTGCCCCGCGCCAAAGCCGACCTGGGCCTGCAAGGCGTCGAGCTTGTCTTCCCACTGCTGGCGGCTCAACGTGGCCGAGCCCTTGTCCATCAAGGCCCCCAGCGCCGCAGGCACTTCGCCCCAGTTCGCCAAGGTGTTGACATCGCCATGGCGCAGGATGAGGGTCGCCCGCACCGTCTGCCCACGCGTGGCTTTTGGCAACAACGCCACCTTCATGCCCGAGGGCAGGCTGTAGCGTTCGGTGCGCGCATCGATGTTGGCCGGGCTCGCATCGAAGGCTTCCGCCTGGGCCTGCGCGGCCTGGGGCTTGAAGTCCTTGAACATGCTGGCCAGGTCGACCCGCGCGGGCTGCGGTGCGCGTTCGGGCGCGGCGGTCGGCACGTACTGGGCCAGCGTGCGGTTCGATGGCAGGAAGACCTGCTCGGCCACCCGCTGCACATCACCCAGGGCGATGGCCTTGATCCGGTCGCGCATCAAAAAGAACAGCCGCCAGTCGCCCTGCGCCACCGACTCCGACAGCGACACGCCCACACGCTGCGGATCGGCAAACGCCAGCTCCCAGCCCTTGAGCCACTTGGCCTTGGCGCGGTCCAACTCCTCTTGCGTGACGGGCTTTTGCTTGAAAGACTCCACCACGGCCAGCAACGCCTGAGAGGCCGCATTCAGATCCTGCTGTGGTGCCAGCTGCGCCGCGGCCAGGATGAAGCCGGGATCGGCCAAATCCTGCGAGAAAGCGAACACCCCGGCGGCCAGTTGCTTTTCGGTCAAGGCCGCATGCAGCCGGCCCGAGGGCGTGTCACCCAGGATGATCGAGAGCATCTCCACGGCCGCGTAATCGGGGTGCGCGCCCGGCATCACGTGGTAGCCCGCATACAGCAGCGGCACGCCCCCCGCCCGGCGAAGCGTCACGCTGCGCTCGCCATCCTGGACCGGGTCCAGCGTGTAGAGCTCCGGCAGCTTGCGCTGGGCCTTGGGGATGGCGCCGAATGACTGCTGCACCCAGGCCAGCACCTTCTTGGGATCGAACTTGCCCGAGACGATCAGCGTGGCGTTGTCCGGCTGGTAATAGCGCTTGTAGAAGGCCTGCAGGCGGCCGATGTCGACACCTTCGACGTCGGTGCGGGCGCCGATGGTCGACTTGCCGTAGTTGTGCCACTGGTACATGGCCGCCAGCGTCTTGGCCAGCAGAACCCGGCCTGGGTCGTTTTCGCCCATCTCCATCTCGTTGCGAACGACCGTCATCTCACTGTCGAGGTCCTTGCGGGCGATGAAGCTGTTGACCATGGCATCGGCCTGCCAGCCCAGGTACCAGCGCAGGTTGTCCTCGTTGGCCGAGAAGCTGGCGAAGTAGTTGGTGCGGTCGTACCAGGTGCTGCCGTTGGCGCTGAAGCCGCGCTTGTTGAACTCGGCCCAGACTTGCGGGTGACGCGGTGAGCCCTTGAACAGCAAGTGCTCCAGCAAGTGCGCCATGCCCGTCTCGCCATAGCTTTCATGGCGTGAACCCACACGGTAGGTGACATTGACCGTGGTCGTGGGCTTGGAATCATCCGGGTTCAGCAGCACCTGCAAACCATTGGGCAGCCGGTATTCGGTGATGCCCTCGACGCTGGTGACCTGCTGGATGGCGACAGCCTGGGCGGGCGATGCGGTTGCCGCGGCCTTCGCAGCAGGCTGCGCCTTGGCGGGCGCGGCCCCGGCCTGGAAGGATGACAAGCCCAATGTGGCGCTGACCAGGCAGGCCAGCAAGATGGGATGGGATGGCGGCTTGGCGCCTGCGAACGAAAGTCGTGTCGATCGAATCATGTGTCCCGTCGAAAGCAGCTTGCAGCGGATTGGGTGAAGGCTCGGGCCAAGGGCCCCGTCTGAGTGTAGAGCGGGCCCGCAAAGGTTCCCGCCTGGCCCTCCGTCCTGCGCCTTGTCATCCGCTGCTTTACACGTCAGACACGCGCCACCCGCTCAACGGGGGGCAACAGGCGTCGCGGCGGGTGCGGTCGTTCGCGGCGCCAGCAACACCCGCGTCTTGCCCGATGTGGTCACGAGGATGACCGGATCGCCCGGCTTGAAGGCCTCGTCGCCTTCGGCCTGCACGATGGCCCGGCGCGTGCCATTGGGCATCTGCAGCAGCAACTCCACCGCGCGCTCACGGGTGCCGAAACGCTCGGCGGCATTGCCGACGATGCCACCCACCACCGCGCCGGCCACACCCAACATGGCGGAACTGGTGTTGTTGCTCGAGCCCCCCATGCCGGCGACACCGCCCAGCACGGCACCGGTCGTGCCGCCCAGGCCACTTTGGCTGCCCTCCACCACGACGGGGCGCACGTTCAGCACCACCGCATCTTCGACATGCGACAGGCGCTGCGCATCACCGGGCTGGATCACGTCCGGGCTGGTGGTCGAACAGGCCGTCAACACCGTCAGGGCGACGGCGGCCGCCGCCTTCAACATCAGGGCGGGCAGCATCGTGAAGGGGGCTTGCATCATGGGACCTCGTCTGCGAAACAGAGAAAACAACATTTCACTGTAACGCAGGCGCCCACGGCACCGTTTACGGCGCCGTGGGCGGCAACAGGCTCAACATGGACGTTTCCTCGACGTCCCAAGGGGCGATCAGTCGTCGATGCCCAACTCCTGGATCTTGCGCGTGATCGTGTTGCGCCCGATGCCCAGCTTCTGCGCGGCCTCGATGCGGCGCCCGCGCGTGAGATCCAGGGCCGTGTGGATCAGGCTGGCCTCGAACTGGCGGGTCAGCGCATCCCAGACGTCCGGCTGACCGGCTTCGAGCCTGGTGCGCGCCTCGCGCTCCAGGTCCTTGAGCCAGGAGGTGCCGTCCTGAACGGCGGCCGCCTGTGCGGCAGTCGGCTCGGCCTTGGCCAGCGCCGCGCCATAAGCCGGCAAGCCGCCCGCTCCAGCGCTCGGCACGCCAAAGACATGGTCCGCGACCGCAGCCGGCAGGCTGGCCGAAGGCATGCCCGACACCTGACCGCCAAACCCCCCGGAACCCGACGCCCCGGCCGCGCCATAGCCCGCCGGTGCCGATGAAGACAATGCCGCAGCGGCCGTGGGCGCGCCCTGTGCCGGCTCGCTCAGGCCGCCGGCCGCCCAAGCCTCTGGCAAGGCGCGCGAGGCCCCGGGCGCGAACCCGCTGCGCTCGGCCTCGGCGCGAGGCTCGTCGGTCGTGGCGAAAGCGGGCACGGCGCTCTGCGCACCCATGGACTCGATCGACGGCACGCCCGAGCCACCCGCACGCGGGTCCAGCAGTTCGGGGGGCAGGTCCTTGGTTTCGATGACCTGGGCCGGCGCCATCACCGTCAGCCAGTGGCAGATGTTTTCCAGCTGCCGCACGTTGCCGGGGAAATCGAAACCGGCCAGCCTGGCCAGCGCGGCCTCGGAAATGCGCTTGGCCTCCACGCCCAGGTCCTTGGCGCTTTTCTGCAGGAAGAAGCGCGCCAGCGTGGGAATGTCCTCGCGCCGCTCGCGCAGCGCCGGCAGACGCAGGCGGATCACATTGAGGCGGTGGAACAAGTCCTCGCGGAAGACGCCCTGGCGCACCCGGTCTTCCAGGTTCTGGTGGGTGGCCGCGATCACGCGCACATTGCTCTTGAGCGGATGGTGGCCGCCCACGCGGTAGAACTGCCCGTCACTGAGCACGCGCAGCAGGCGCG
>CAYPUS010000034.1:0-2082 GCA_964413815.1 uncultured Aquabacterium sp.
GTCACCGCCACGCCCCGCGGCAGCGTGCGCAGGCTGGGCAGCGCGTGGGCCTGCTTTTGCACCTCGCCCAGGGGCTGCTGGTTCAGCTCGATCTCGAAGTTGATGTTGCGCTGGCGGTCATAGCGGTCGATCTGCGCAGGGCCACTCTCGATCGACAGGCTGGCCACATTGCCCAGGGGCACAGGCCCATGGGCGCCGGGCACCGGCAGGCGCGAGAGCAGTTCGAGATCGGTGCGGGCCTCATCAGGCAGGCGCACGACGATGGGCACCTGGCGTTGAGACAGGTTCAGCTTGGGCAGGCCTTGCTCGTAGTCGCCCATGGTGGCAATGCGCAGCGTGTCGGCGATGGTGGCCGTGTTGACGCCCAGGTCGGCCGCCCGCGCCGGATCAGGCCGCACGATCAATTCGGGCCGCACCAGGCTGGAGGTGGAGGTGACGTTGCCGATGCCGGGCAAGGTACGCAGCTCGCGCGCCACCACTTCGGCATGCGATGAGAGCACGCGGCCATCTTCGCCGGTCAGCACCAGGATGTACTTCTCGGAGGTGCCGCCCAGGCCCACAGTGACCCGCACGCCGGGCAGGTTCTCCAGCACCTCGCGCAGCTCGTTCTCGATGGCCTGCTTGCTGACACCCGGGCGGTCCTTGCGGTGCGTCATGTTGATCGTCAACGTGGCCTTGCGCACCTCGGCCACACCGCCTGCCGCAAAGGGATCGGCGCCTGCCGAGCCGCCGCCGATGGCGGTATAGACCAGCTTCACGTGCTGGTTGCGCTGCACCAGCTCCCGGGCCTGCTCGGCCGTCTTGCGGGTCTGCTCGAAGTTGCTGCCCGGCGGCAGCTGCAAGGTGACCTGGGTTTGTGAAAGATCATCGGCCGGCACGAAACCCGTGGGCAGCAGGCCCATCAGCATGATGGACACCACCGTGAACCCGAGCGCCACCAGCATCGTCGTCTTGCGGTGGTTCAGGCACCAGCGGGCCCAGCCAAGGTAGGTGCGCATCCAGGACGGATCCTTGTGCGCGCCCTTGGGAGCCTTGAGCAGGTAGGCCGCCATCATGGGGGTGAGCATGCGCGCCACCACCAGCGAGAAGAACACAGCGATGGCCGCCGTCCAGCCGAACTGCACGAAGAACTTGCCGGGCACCCCGCCCATGAAGGCCGTCGGCAAAAACACGGCGATCAGCGTGAAGGTGGTCGCGATCACGGCCAGGCCGATCTCATCTGCGGCCTCCATGGCCGCCTGCATGGGCGACTTGCCCATCGCCAGGTGGCGCATGATGTTCTCGATCTCGACGATGGCATCGTCCACCAGGATGCCTACCACCAGGGACAGCGACAGCAGCGTCACGATGTTGACCGTGAAGCCCAGCATGTTCATCAGCCCGAAGGCCGGAATCACCGACAGCGGCAGCGCCGCCGCGGACACGAGCGTGGCCCGCCAGTCGCGCAGGAAGAAGAACACCACGATGACGGCCAGGATGGCGCCCTCGTACAGCAGGTACATCGAGCCGTGGTAGTTCTCCTCGACGGGGTCGACGAAGTTGAACGCTTCGGTGATGACGATGTCAGGATGGGCCGCCTTGAGCTCTTCGAGCTTGGCCCGCACGCCTTGGGCGACATCGACCTCGCCCGCCCCGCGCGAGCGCGAGATCTCGAAACCCACCACCGGCTGGCCGTTGAGCAGGGCCTCGCTGCGGCGTTCGGCCACCGTGTCCGAGACGGTGGCGATCTGGTCCAGCCGCACGCGCCGGCCGTCCGACAGCGTCACATCCATCGCGGCCAGCTCGGCCGCCGACTGCACCGTGGCCACCGTGCGCACCGATTGCTCGCCGCCACCCAGATCGACCCGCCCCCCGGAGGCCTCCTGCTGCAGGCTGCGCAACTGCCGCGACACATCGGCCGCCGAGGCATTGAGCGCCAGCAGGCGCGCCGGGTCCAGCTCGATGCGCACCTCGCGGCTGACACCGCCAACCCGGGCCACCGCGCCCACGCCCTTGACCGACAGCATGCTCTTGGCCACATCGTTGTCGACGAACCAGGACAGGGCCTCATCGTCCATTCTCTTGGACGCCACCGTGTAGGTC
>CAYPUS010000034.1:2092-16002 GCA_964413815.1 uncultured Aquabacterium sp.
ACGGACCGAACAGCCGGTTCAGCGCCTCCACTATCGGCAGCCCCGAGATGTTCATCTTGGCGATGACCGGGTCACGCAGATCCCCAGGCAGATCGGCGCGCACACGCGAGATCGCGTCACGCACATCGTCCAGCGCCTCCTGGGTGGACTTTTCCAGGCGGAATTCCACCGAGATGAAGACACTGCCGTCCTGCACCTTGGTGTAGATGTGCTTGATGCCCTGCAGCGTCGCGATGGCGTTCTCCATCTTGCGCGCCACCTCGGTCTCCAGTTGCGCGGGCGCGGCGCCCGGCAGTGCGGCCGACACCGTGATCGTGGGCAGGTCGATGTCCGGGAAGTTCTGGATCTTCATCCCGCCAAAGCCCATCAGCCCCCACACGGTGAGCAGGATGAACAGCATGAGCGCGGGGATCGGATTGCGGATCGACCACGAGGACACGTTCATCATGACGCCTGCCCCTTGAGCACGCGGACCGTGTCCCCGTCGCTGAGGAAGCCTCCGCCCGAGGCCACGACATCCACATTGGCCTCCAGCCCCTTGGTGATCTCGATGCGCTCACCGATGCGGCGCCCGACCTGCACCTTGGCCTGGCTGACCTTGCCCTTGGCATCGACCTTGTAGACATAGCTGAAGCCATCGCGCAGCAGCACGGCGGTCTGCGGCAGCGTCAGGCCCTGGCTCTGGCCAAGTTCGACCTTGCCGGATGCGAAGGTGCCCGCGCGCAGCCCGGCTGCAAGCGCCCCCTGCGGCAGATCGATGTAGACGATGCCGTTGCGCGTGGCCGCGTCCACCGTGGGCGCGACCACGCGAACCTTGCCCTGCACGGGCTGCCCGCCAGGCGGCTGAGCCCAGGCCACCATGCCGGGCCGGATGCGGTTCAAATCGGCCGCGGGCAACTCCGCGCGCCACTCCAGCCGGCCCTGACGGATCAGGCGAAACAGCTCCTGGCCCGGTTGCGCCACCGCGCCCACCGTCGCCACACGCGCCGAGATGAGACCATCGTCCGGCGCCACCACACGTGTCTGCCGCAAACGCAGCGACTGCGCCACCAGCGCGGCCTTGGCCGAGTCGACCCGTGCCTTGGCCGTCTGCTCGGCGGTGATCGAACGCTGCGACTCCTGGATGCTCAAGGCGCCGCTGCCCTGCAAGGCCCGCGCACGGTCGGCATTGGCACGTGCTTCGTTCAGCAACGCCTCGGCCTCCAGCAAGGCGGCGCGGGCCGAGTTGAGGTCCGCCTGCACCGCTTCATTTTGCAAAGTGGCCAGCACCTGCCCGCGCTTGACGCGGTCGCCCACATTGACCACGACGGTGGCCAGGCGCAGCCCCGACAGCTCCGCCCCGATCACCGCCTCCTGCCAGGCGGCGACTGCGCCATTGGCCACGACCGACACCGGCCACTGCGCGGCCTGCGGGCGCACGACCTGCACGCTGAGCGCGGCCCTGGCCGGCGCCTTGTCCTGAGCCCGGGGCTTGTCCGCGCCGTCCTGCTTGGCCTGGGCATGTGCCGGCAAGCCAGCCATCGCACCTGCCAGCAAGACCGCCGATACCGTCACCCCGCCCCACGTCACCTTTGTCATTTTTCTTCCTGCCTGTCCGACTGACATCCGATTGCTGTCTGGCCACCACGGTCATGCCGCCGTTTGCCGTGACAAAACGCACGTTCTACCAGATGAGCTGTCCCCTTTCCTCACCATCGCCTCATCTTTTCCGCTTCTTGGCCATGGCGGGCGCCCCGACCGCCGCCTTGCACGGGCAGATCGCCGCTAAAGTGGCCAGGCCCGCGCCCCTTTTTCATGACCGCTTCATGCAGCTGATTCCCTGGCAGCACGCCACCTCCGCCGGCTTCACGCTCCGCGGCTGGCACTCCCCCGTCCGTGGCAAGCCCCTGTTGCACTTCCTGCATGGCAACGGCTTTTGCGGCCGCACTTACGAGCCCATGCTGGCCTGCCTGGCAACGGACTTCGACCTGTGGTTGTGCGACATACAAGGTCATGGCGACAGTGACCACGGCGGCGCCTTCCTGGGCTGGAACCGCAACGCCGACCTGGCCCTGGAGGCCCTGCAGGCACAAGGACAGGCTTTCAGCGAGGTGCCGCAGTTCGCAGCCGGCCACAGTTTCGGCGGGGTGCTGACCGCCTTGATGATGGGCGGCGGGCACGCGCCTTTCCGCAAGGCCGTGCTGCTCGACCCCGTTCTGTTCACGCCAGCCATGGTCATGGCCATGTCCATGGCCGAGATGACCGGCATGGCCAAGCTGACCCCCATGGCGCGCGCCGCCATGCGCCGACGCAAACACTGGCCCAGCCGCGAGGAGGCCTTCGAGAGCCTGCACAACCGCGGTGCCTACAAGGGCTGGCGCGACGAGGCCCTGCGCGCTTTCACCGAACATGCGCTTCGGGACAGCCCCGGTGGCGGCGTGGAACTCAAATGCCGGCGCAGCCGCGAGGCGGAAATCTTCAGCTCCACGCCCGAAAGCCTGTGGACGCTCCTGGGCCGCGTGCGCACGCCCACGCTGGTGCTGCACGCGCGGCACACCTTCGACTTTGTCAGCGAATCGGTCGCCCGCTGGCAACTGGTCAACGACGCCGTGCAGGCCCACCAGGTCGAGGGCGGCCACTGCTTCATGCAAGAGCACCCCAAGGAAACGGCCGCCCAGGTGCGCGCCTTCTTGCTGGCGCCCTAGGCGCCGCCATGGCCGGGCGGCGTTACAGCGCGCCGTTACAACGCGCCTTTACAGCGAATAGCGCCCCCCACGCCGTGCACCACGGGCTTTTGCCCCTGGCCCGGCTGTGCCAGCATGGCAGCCATGAAGGCCACACCCATCGCCCCACGTCCCGCCGCCTTGCTTGCCGCGCTGCTGGCCACGGCTTTGCTGTCCGCCTGCGCCCTGCCCTGGCCTTACAGCCAGGCCGAGGTGGCCGTCGACAGCGTGACGCTGGCGCCTGAACTGGCCCAGAGTGTGACGGCGCCCCCCTTCTGCCTGCACCTGCGCTACGACAACGCCTACTTCGCGATCGCCAGCGAAAGCAGCGCCGAGGCCTGGATCACCGAAGGCCGCTGCGCCGATGCAGGCCCGGCGCGCCAGGTGGACACCTTGCGTGTGAGTTGGCGTCATGACTACCAGGACGCCCAGGGCACCCGGCAGTGCCTGGACACGGACCGCTGCCGCAACCACGATCAGCACATCGTCGACGGCCGCAACATCCGCTGCGCCTCGGCCCAGGCGCGGCAGGGCAACCAGACGGCCTTCGTCACGACAGACCACGCAGCCTGTCGCTGAGCCAGCCCCGCTGCGCTTGGCCTTGCTCGGGCCTTGAGGCTTCGCTCAGGCTATCGCCACGGCCTGCCAACGCGGCAGGCCGGCGGCCAGCACCTTGTAGGTATGGCGATCAAAGCCGGGCATCGGCTGCTGCAGGAGCGACGTCACCTCTGCCTCGCTGCGCGCCGTGCCGAGGTAGCGCCAGGCGTCCAGCACATGCCAATGGGCCCCTTCCCTGACCTTGACCGGCCCCGTGTGCGGCCACGCCGGCACCCGCAGGTCCGCCAGCACACGCTGCAACCGTTCGGCATGGGCCTCGGCGCTTTCGTGCCCCAGGCAGGCGCCGCTGCACTGGCCCTTGTCCCAGGCCTTGCAGGGGCCGTTGGTCCCACCCGGCTCCAGCCCCAGCAGACGCAGGCACAGCTGCGCGTTTTCGGCGATGTCCTTGAGCGTCTTCAAGGCGTCGCGCTCGGTGCCATACAGGCCATAAGCCCGCTCTCCATCCCGCCCCGACAAGTCGCCCGCGGGATGCAAGGTGAGCAAGGTCCCCGATGCCCCATCCACCAGGCGCCAGGTGAAGGCGCCATGGCCATGGGCACCCCGGTTGTGCAACGGCGCCAGCTGGTGACGCAAGCGGGCCTCCAGCAGCGACACACCCATGTCGCCAGCTGCGGCATGGGTCTCGATGCGCGCCACAAGGTGCCCGTGCCGACGGGCCGGTGCGGCCTTGCGGTCGGCGGCGAAATGCGCGAGCACCCGCTGCCTCACACTCGTGCCCCCGCCCACATGCAGGGCCTGGCCGTCCTGGTCCCACATCACGTAGACGCCATGCGCCTCGGGCAGGGTGTCCAGCACCTGGGGCGCCAGTTGCTCGGGCCACACGTGGCGGCCCGTCAGCTCGTCCACGGCTTCGCGCAAGGCGGCTGGCGACATCGAAGCCTGCAGCACCCGCCAGAACTGAGCCAGCACCTGCGCATCGGCCAGGGCACGGTGGCGTGCGGGCACGGCCAGGCTGTGGCGCTCGATCAAGGCATCCAGGCTGTGCTTGGCGTACTGCGGATACAACCTGCGGGAGAGTTTGACCGTGCACAGCACGGTGGCGTTGAACACCCGCTGCTCCCGGGCCAGCGACTGGCGCAGGAAGCCGTAATCGAAGCGGGCGTTGTGCGCCACGAAAAGCCGCCCTTGCAAGCGCGCCTCGATCTCGCCGGCCAGCTCGGAGAAGGTGGGCGCATCGGCCACCATGGCATCGGAAATGCCGGTGAGCCCCTGGATGAAAGGCGGGATCGGCATCTGCGGATTGACCAAGCTCGACCACTCGGTCAGCCGGCCCTGCGCGTCCAGCTCCACGATGCCGATTTCGGTGATGCGGTCCACCGATGCGAGGGCGCCAGTGGTCTCCAGGTCCACGAAGACCATCGGAACGGGATCAGAACTCATCGCGGGAAACTCGGGCGCCAGGCCTGGAACGACAACAAGCGGTATTGTCGCCCCTGCGCCGCCCTGGCGCCTTCAGCGGCCGCCATTCGCCCGCCGCGCCGCTCACCCTTTGGTAGGCCCCTAGCTCTAGGGGCCGCCTGCACGCGCCCCCCGTGACACGCGCCCTGCCCTCACCCACAGTCACCGACACGGCGCCACACCTTGGCGCCGTGTCACCGGCAGGCCCCGCGGCCACCGAGCCGAGTGGCTGCCACCGCGCCGCACAGGAGAGCCACCATGCTGCAACCCTTGACCCACTCCCAGATCATCCACGTGACCGGCGGCGCCAAGCCCAAGGTCGAACTGTCGGCCGCCCTCAAGGCCGCACTGTCGGGCAGCCCGCCCAAGCCTGGCGTCGAAGCCACCGTGACCCTGACGATCAAGTTCTGATCCCAGCGGAGCAATCGGGCCGGCTGGCCACTGGCTCGATGCCTCCTGCTGAACACGCCCGTTCTTCGTTTCTGGCGTGCCTTCATCCCCCCTCCCACCCAGCATTTTTCGCCCGCCACCACTTTCTCCTGGTGAAACCGCTGCGCCAAACTGCACGCGTGTAATGCCGTGTAATTGAACGCAGCCCCCAGCCTGTCTACATTGCCGTGGATCGGTTGTTGGAGAAAGTCATGCCATGGTCCGTCAAGAAAAACGCCGCGATGTTCGCTGGCGCCAGCTGGAGTGGCCATGTCAAGACGGTGTCTGCCTGCACGCCTGAACAAGCGCGCCGCATCGCTGCCCAGGATCCCCGCATCCGCTTCTTTTTCATCTGCCGCGATCACCTGACGCTGGAGAACCGGCAGTGGGCCAAGCCGAAATACTTCTACCCCGGTGACGCGGTGTTCTTCACTGGCGAGCCTCGCTATGGGCGCACGCCCGCTTGCGATGTCTACGTCAAGGAAGGCTTGAGCGTTGCCTATGTGGACGAGATCACCCCGGACAGCATCCTGGCGGCAAGCCGCCAGACCGACGAGAACGGCCTTGCGCTGGTGGACATCGTCTGCCTGCATGCCGCGGGCATCCACAAGCTGCTCCCGCGCGGCTGCGTTCGCCTGGCACCCGATGTGCCGCTGCCGGCCGGCGCGTCACTGGCCAGTGCGCAAGCCTCTGTCGCACAGGCACTGCACTCCGGTGCGGTCAAGGCGCTCCAGGACAAGGGCATCTCGGTGCTTCTGACCCTGCAGAACAGCGACGAAGCCGGCTGGTCCGCCTTCACGAACGCGGACGACGCCCACCATTTCGTGGCCCAGCTCCAGGACATCGTTCATGCCCTTCGGCTGGACGGCATCGACATCGACGACGGCTGTTCGCAAGGCCCTGCGCTGCCCAACTCACTGGCCATGGTGACCTCGTTCATGCGCCGCGCCATGCCGGACAGGATCATTTCCAAGGCGCTGTGCGCCGACCTGCCCCAGTTCACGCAGCGCTACCAAGGCAACGCCCTTGCGGACAACCTCACCTACGGCTGGGAAATGCGCCATGGCGAACCGCCGCACCTGCGCCTGCCCCCCTATGTGGAAGCAGGCATGCTGCGGCAATCACTGGTGCTGGGTTTCTGGCAAGGCCGGCCCGCTCATGACCCGGCGGCAGACACGCGCTGGATCAAGGCGAAAGGCTACGCCGGTGTGATGAACTACGCGGCGCAGAAAGCGGACAACGCCCCGCTCACGCGCGAACTGGTCGACGCATGGCAAGAGGAGGTGGCACTCATTTGAGGTCCATGGCTTCGAGCGCGGCAATCCGCCGTGCACGGCGCTCGGCCCATTTCTTGCGCAGCACTTGATCAATGGGCGGTGGTCGCTCACGGAACTGGAAACGCCAGTACACCGTGATGGCTGCCGCAGCGAGGAACATCGCCGCACTGACGACGATGGGCGTGGACAGACCGAACAACGGAACAAGCGACACACCAACGATCGCGTAGACGATCGGCAGGGCTTTGTAGATTGGATCAGGAATCCACATGATGAGACCTGGGAGGGAACGCAAATGTCAATGCGTTCATGGTCTCACCGTCATGACAACAGCGGCGGGTTAAATGCCTGCCGAACAACAACCAGACCACTGAAAAAGTGGCAAACAGTGAATACATAACGAAGGCACTGTGCTCAGGGATAAGGTTTGGGGCCCGTCAATCGCGGCGGGCCCCCTCTCCTTTTTAGATTTTCAATGCGCCCCGCCCGTGAAGAGGCGGTCGCACTGCGCCAGGATCTCGTCCTTGCGCTCGCCCAGACTCTGGCGATACCGGGCCAGCTTGGTCTGGAAATCCGCACCCTTTTTCATGGCGTCGACCCGCTCGCGCGTGGCCTTGTTCCACCGGGTGGTCCAGAAGGCCTCGATGGTGGGTTTCATCTGCGGATACTTTTGTTCGCAGATCTCGCTCATCACCGTCCAGGCGGCGATGTAATCCGAGCCGTCATTGGCCTGTCGGCTTTCGGCGCTTGCCTGCGACGCCGCCGGCGTGTCCGGGGACGATGCCGCCTGCGCCCACGCAAGCTGGGCAGCCAGCCAGACGGTGGCCATCAGCGCGAAGGCCGTCAGTTTGCGCCCTCTGCCCTGCCATGCATGTGTCCTCATCAATGCCATGGCTGACTCACTGCTGCGTCCACTCGCCGTTCTGCGTCAGGCAGCTCTCGCGGGCGACCTCGATCTCGTGCTCGGAGCGTTTGAAGATGTGGTGCAGGATGGGCATGAACAAAAAGCCCTTGCACTTGGCCACCGCCCCCGACGGGCAGCTGTCGCCGTAGCTGACCTTCGGCGCAGGCGCGCCGGTGGATGCGGTGACGGCGATGGCCGTCTGAGCCATGGCATCGCACACGCGCTCGAAATCCTCCTGCGGGGCCCCGGCGTTCTCGAAGCAGTCGCGCGAGGGCACGGGCTTCTTCTCGACAATCATCGTGCCTTCGACGGTGCAGGTGGTGTGCGCCTGTCCGAAGACGGGTGCCCAGGCCAATGGGGCCAGCAGCAACAAGGCACAGGCTTTCTTGATCACGTTCATGGATGCCTTCGGCAGGAAGGGGCGCACGCCCGAGATGCGCGATATTACCCGCCTCGCGTTCAAGCGGCCTCCGTGGATGCCCGCAGCGGGCATGCACCTCAATCGCTGGTCGAGATCGCCTCGCTGCGGTGCCGGGGCATCTCCCACCCTTGCGCCTCGTCCTGCACGGCCCCCACCTCAATGAGGGGCACCATTGGCGTGACGCTGCCGAAGATGGTGGCAAACGAGATGTCTGCCGCATCACGCCCGGTTCCGAAGCGCACGAAGCCCATCGGGATGGCGGTGCCCGAGGGGTCGAAGATGTACCAGCGGTGGCCGAGGTAGACCTCCACATAAGCGTGGAAGTCGGTGGGACCCAAGGCGGGATCCGCACCGTAGTCGATGCCACTGGCCATGCGTGCCGGCAGGTTCAGCGCCCGGCAAAACGCGATCATCAGGTGGGCGAAGTCCCGGCACACCCCTACGCGGTTGATCAGCGTGTCCACCGCCGAAGTCATCGAGTTGGAGGTGTTCTGCATGAAGGTGACATGCCGGCGCACCCAGTCCTGGATGGCCAGCACCCGGCCATACCCTTGCGGCAACTGCCCGAACTCGGCCATCACGAAAGCGCCCAGCCGGTCCGACTGGCAATAGCGGCTGGGATAGATGTAGGGCAGCGTCGCCGCAGGCAACTGCGACACCGGTACCTCGGCCACCTCCTGCGGGTCCGCGATGTGGTGATGCAGGTCGATGAGCGCGTGATAACGCAGGGACAACTCGCCGGGCTGGGCCCTCAGCCGCAGGTAGCGGTTGTGGGTGGGGCCCTCGGTGACGATCTCGGGCTGCAGCGCCTGGTTGATGTCCAGGCGTTCGTCCTGCACGGTCTGGCAGCGCGTGTGGGCGCCGTGGATGTTGAAGACAAAGTCTGCGCCAGGTGCGCCGACCTGGTACTGCAGAGCGATCGTGAGTTCGATTCTGACCATGATGCTCTGGCGCGAACCAGATGCCCTTGAAAGAGATGGCGCTCCAGTGTAGGGGCACTGGACCCCTTACGCCCGATCCCCCTGTGATCGCTGCGCCCACCTCACCGTCACCCCACCCCCATCGCCCCGCCAGAGAGGGCCTTCCTCTGGGGGTGCGCAGGCACGACTTTGTCCCCCGCGCTGGGGTGGCTGCCAAACCGGCGACTGGGCATGATTCCATGCATTCAACCAACATCATGCAGGGAGGGCAGGATCGTGGAAGCGGTGTTCTTTGTGTTCTTCCTGCTGGCCTTCGTGCTGGTCGCTCCGCCGCATCTGGTCGCCCTCGCAGCCACAGGCCTGCTGGCCTCCTCGCTGATCGTGGGGCCCCTCGCGCGCTTGCTGTCAGGCGCGAAGGTCAGCACCGCGGCCGCGTTTCGCACCCTTGTGCTGGGCTTCCTGCTGTCGATGCTGCTGGCCTTCGCGCTCTTGAACCTGCTGCAGGACTCGCCCCCGGCATTCAAAAGCGCGCTGTCTCACGAAGGCACCCATGCCCTGGCTTATGTCGTCTACCTGGTGGGCTTTCGACGGGGGCTGCGCCTGAGCTGGCCGCATTCGGCCATCGTGGCCGCCATCCCCACGCTCATCGTCGGCGCCAGCATCTGGCTGGCCATGAGCCTGAACCTGCCGGCGCTGCACTGGCCCCGGCCGTGATCCGCCCCGTGACCCGCCTCGCTCAACCAGCCGGACGCAATTCGGGCTGCGCCCAGAACACACCGCTGAGCAACTCAGGCAGGCGTGCCGCATCCATGCGGAAACCGCAGGCCTGCGGATGCCCGCCCCCGCCCATGGACTCGGCCAGGGGGATGGCATCGAAGCCCTTGACCGCCCGCAGCCCGACCTTGACGGTGCCATCCTTGTTGACGCTCCACAGCAGGGCAAAGCTGCCGCATTCGCTTGAGAGCATGTTGCCGACCTCGCTGCTGAACGCACCGGGGCAGTTGACCATCACGCCTTGCTGACCATTGAAGACGACCGGGGCCGCGCCTCGGGCAACGTCCTTGCACAGGTGCAGGAACTTCTCGTTCATGGCGCCGCCACGTTGGCAGAACTCGGCCGATTGGGCGGGCGTGAAGGCCGCGATCTCGGCCCAGCGGGGGAACTCGGCTGGCTCGAGATCCAGCGCCGACAGGAAGGCCGCGCTTTCCGGATAGGCCCAGGTCCACAGATCGCGGTCCTGCACATAGCGGATGAGGTCGGGCACTGGGCGGTCCGAGAAGAAGAACTTCCATGCGAGCATGGCGCCAGACTGCGTCATGTCGAAGTGCACGGCGCCACAGCGGCACTTGAACTGGCCGAGCTTGTCGGCCGCGCTCTTGTGGTGGTCCAGCATGACGAGCTTGGCCGCCGCGTCATCGATGGCCTGCATCAAGGCCTCGTCGAAGGAGAAGTCAAGGATGTAGACGGCGCGCCCATCGAGTGGCGGCAAGCCCGTCACATCGGCAATCTTGCCGTGCGTGACCCCGAGGTATTCACCCTGCCCCTCAAAGTAAAGCCAGGCTGCCAGGGCGGCACCCAAGCCATCGGGGCAGTTGCCGTGGTAGATGACCAGCGGGTTGGGATCGTCTTTGGCGGGCTGGACGGCCAGCCCGGGCAGCGAAGTGAAAAGACCAGTGCTCACGGTGCGTTGGAGAGCGCCCGCATGGTGCGGGCACCCCCGATCATTGAAAGCACCGATGTTAGGGCACGATCAGCGTGCCGATCGCGCGCGGCGGCCCCACAACGCGCCCACGAGCCCCAGGCCCAGCAGCATGGACAAGGCAGAGTTGGGCTCGGGGACGGCCGAGGCCGACAGCGAGGTCACCGTGAAGCCCAGGCCTTCGGAAAAGCTGCTCGCGTCGCTGTAGAAGGAGCCATAGGCCGAATCATCAAAGTCGGCCAGCGACAACGAGGTGGGCAGGCTCAGCGACAGCACATTCGGGTTGCCGCCGGACGTGTTCAAGTTGAGGGAGACCGCGCCCAATCCGCCAGGCATGCCGTTGAGCGACATGTCCATGGCCATGATGCCCAGGGCCTCGCCGATTTCGATCGTGCCGTCACTGTCCAACATGGCGATGCCGAGCGTGGAGAAGGTCAGCACATCGTTGCCGATGTTCAGCGTGAACGAATTGGGCCCTTCCAGCTGGTAGGTGAGGATGGAAATGCCATCGCCCAAATCTTGCTGCTCGACGGCAGGCATATCCGAGTCGTAAGTGAAGTGGCCGGAAACGGGGGTGTCGAAGTCGTATCCCCCGACATCGCTGTAGTCGATCACCGCGGTGAACTGGACGGTGACGGGGGCAGCCTGTGCGGCCGCCGAAACAGCCAGCAGGGCGGCGGAGGCGATGTGGGCGAATTTCATGGTGGGCTCCGGGTGAACAAATTACGTCAAACGTTTGAAAGAAGCATAGCGTCCAGCCCAAAGTGCGCACTTCGTCTCACCCCCCCGCCCTGAGGGGGCACGGCCCCACAATGTCCGCCACCGCCTGCCGAGAGTCGCAGATGGCTTCAGGGTTACTGCTTGGTCGACTCACCGGCCGGTGTGAACCGGCTGAGATGGCTCGCGCCGCCATTGAGGATGGCCTGGAACGCGGGCGACAGGTGGTCGTTGGCGAAGCCGGTCAGGTGGTCGCCATCGGAGACGATGGGCTTGCCGTCGATGTAGGGCTCGCAGACCTCTGCGTCGCACAACAAGGGGAACGGGTCCCACAGTTCGATACGGGGTTCACGCTGCACCGCCTGGGCCATCACCTCGCTCATGTACTGCTTGCGCGCGAACTGCTCGGCCCGCGTGGTGGGCGCCACCTCGCAATGCGGGTTGTGGCGGTTGAACCAATCGGAACACCGCGAAGGGGCGAACTTGTAGACGGGCTTGGGCGCCTCCAGGATCACGCGCACGCCCATGTCGAGCAGGGGCGCCAGGCTTTGCAGGAACTGCCTGAGCTGGGCGCGATCCTCATCGGCGTACGGCGTCTGCGGTGCGTAAGGACGCAGCACCGGTTCCCAGAACTCGCGGTAACGCTCGGTGCGCAGACCGGGCAGCAGCAGCACGTCGCCCGGCCGGGCGTGCGCGGCCACCAGCTTGAAGGTCTGTTCGAGGAAGGCGACGCAGTGCGGCTCGGGATGCCGATTTGGCAAGCTCGCGCAGCCCGGCGACGAATACACCACCCCCCGGATGTGCTCGCCGTGCACCATGTTGGCCACCAGGCGCTGGTAGGCAAAGGCGTGTGAATCACCCACCACGAAGAGCTGCTGGTTGCGCGCCTTGTCGAAGCAGGACGGCTGCTCGAAGGTGTAGACGAAGCCGGTCATGAAGGCCTGCCTCGTGCGCTCGGGCATGCACGAGGGCGTGGCCTTGACACTGTTGGCGTGCCAGATGTCCTGATCGCGTGTGACCGACAGCGAGGCTTGCGGGCGGGCCACCACCAGCGCGGCCACCACCACGCCGACGCTGGCCATGGAGACCAGCCCCACGGACACGAGCTTGCGGCTGCCCTGCGCGCTGACCCACGGGCTCTTGCGCGTGGGCGTCTCGACGAAGGCATAAGACAGGTGGGCCAGCCCGATGCTCAGCACCATGGCCAGCAACTGAAGGTGCGGTGCCTCCAGGCCGACCGTCCATTGCATCAGGACGATGACACCCCAGTGCCACAGGTAGAGCGAATACGAGATCTGCCCGAAGTAGCGCAGCACCGGGTGGGACAGCAGGCGCGTCACAGGGGCCTGCGGCGCCACCGTCACCACCAGGATCATCAGGCAGGCGCCCAGCACGGGCGCCACCGCCCCGGGGATCGGAAAGAAGGCGGGCTTGAGCCAGGCGAAGCTGCCGGCCAGCAAGAGCACACCGGCCAGACTCAGCCAGGCGCCATGGCGCTGCGTGAGGGCAGTCAGGCGCTCACGGCGCGTCTGAATGGCGCGGAACAGCAGGACGCCGGCCGCCAGCTCCCACAGGCGGGCGGGCAGCATGTAGAAGGCGAAGGTCGGGTCGGCCCGCATGAAGTACACCGCGGCGGCCAGCGAGGCCCCGGTCAGCACCACCAGCAGCGCGACACCGCCGCGCGCGGCACCCCCGCCGCCATGCCGCCCCCACATCAGGTAGGCCAGGAAGGGAAAGAGGAAGTAGAACTGCTCTTCGACCGCCAGGGACCAGGTATGGGTGAAGGGATTGAGCTCGGTGGCGGGCGAGAAATAGTCGCCCGCCTTGGCCCACAGCACGACGTTGCTGAAGCCCACCGTCGCGGCGGCCGCGGTCATGTCGGGCACCGTGAGCTTGCTGCTGACGGGCACGAAGAGAATGGCCAGAAGCTGCGCCACCACGATGAACACCAGTGCGGCCGGCAGGATGCGCACCACCCGTCTGCGGTAGAAAGCCAGCAACAGTTCCCCGAAGCCCTCGCTGCGATGGGCGCTGGTGGCCATCGACACCACGAAGCCGGAGATCACGAAGAACAGGTCGACGCCCGCAAAGCCGCCGGGTAGCAGGCCCGGGTTCGTGTGGTAAATCAGGACCGACAGTATGGCGATTGCGCGAAGGCCATCAATGCCTGTGATGTAGGACTTCTCTGAGGTGGGCTTCATGCAAATGGGCAGGCCGAGGACGGGCCGTGGGCTGGCGAAGGCGGTGGCACAAACCGGCTATTTTCAGGGCAGGCGGCGCGTGCGCAATGCGGGTTTTGGCAGAGAAGGCACCCCAGGCCAGGGGGCGGGCTCAGCGGTCAAGCAGCGCGGTCAACCGGCGCAGTCGACAGCGGCGACCAACAAAAAGGCGACCAACAAAAAGGCGACCAACAGAAAGGCAGCCAACAAAAAAGGCGACCATCTGGTCGCCTTCTTGTTTCACCCGGGCTGGCCGGGGAAAAATGGTGCCGGTGAAAGGAGTCGAACCCTCGACCTTCGCATTACGAATGCGCTGCTCTACCAACTGAGCTACACCGGCTGAACTTGTCAGCTCAAGGCAATGCGTGTCACAGACACGCGCTGCCGTGAAAAATTCAAGACTTGGATTCTAGCATCCAAATCAGGGCGCTTCGCGGTGGTAGGCCGTCACGCGCTCGACTTCGTTCTTCGAACCCAACACCACGCTGACACGCTCGTGCAACTGCTTGGGCTGCAGCGACATGATGCGCTCGCGGCCGTTGGTGGCGGCGCCGCCGGCCTGCTCGATCAGGAAGCTCATCGGGTTGGCTTCGTACATCAGGCGCA
>CAYPUS010000035.1:0-4191 GCA_964413815.1 uncultured Aquabacterium sp.
TGTGCCAGGACTCCAGCAGTTCGGGTTGGGGATAAGAAAAGGGTGGAAAGCGTGCCGGCCGGCAGCAACGTCACCCAGGCGCTGAGCCGCCGCAGCTGAGGGCCGCCCCGCTTTCCACCCTTTTCTTATCCCCAACCCGAACTGCTGGAGTCCTGGCACATGGCCAACCAATCCGAACAAAGTACCGCCCTGGGCGACATCGCCGCGCGGCAACTTGCCATCGCAACCCGCACCGTGCCCCAGATGGGCACGATCACGCCGCGTTGGCTGACCCACCTGCTGCATTGGGTGCCGGTCGAGGCTGGCATCTACCGTGTCAACAAGGTCAAGGACGGCTCGAGCGTGACCGTCGACTGTTCGGGCCGTGACGAACGTGCGCTGCCCAACACCTTCGTCGATTACATCGAAGACCCGCGCGAATACCTGCTGTCGGCCGTGAACACGGTGCTGGACGTGCACACCCGCGTGTCGGATCTGTACAGCAAGCCCTACAACCAGATCGCCGAGCAGCTGCGCCTGACCATCGAGACGATCAAGGAGCGCCAGGAAAGCGAGCTGATCAACAACAAGGAATACGGCCTGCTCAACAACATCGCACCCGGCCAGCGCATCAAGACCCGCACCGGCGCGCCCACGCCCGATGACCTGGACGAGCTGCTGACCAAGGTGTGGAAGGAGCCTGGCTTCTTCCTGGCCCACCCGCTGACCATCGCCGCCTTTGGCCGCGAGTGCACCCGCCGCGGCGTGCCGCCCCCGACCGTCTCCTTGTTCGGCTCGCAGTTCATCACCTGGCGCGGCGTGCCCCTGATCCCCTGCGACAAGATTCAGATCGAGGACAACAAGTCCAAGATCCTGCTGATCCGCACCGGTGAAAGCCGCCAGGGTGTGGTGGGCCTGTACCAGCCGGATCTGCCGGGGCAGCAAAGCCCGGGGCTGGCCGTGCGCTTCATGGGCATCAACCACAAGGCCATCGCCTCCTACCTGGTGTCCCTGTACTGCTCGCTGGCGGTGCTGACGGACGATGCCATCGCCGTGCTCGAAGACGTGGAGATCAACAAATACCATGTCTACCAGTGAACGCGATGCCCCGGGCGCGCCCGACGTCGAGGCGCTGACGAGGCTGGCCAACCAGTTCTTCTCGGCCCTGCCGGGGGGCGGCTCGCCATCCGCGCCAGGCGTGGGTGCTGGCTTGCCGCCGGGCCTCTCGCACCTGAACGCGGCACAGTCGCCCCACCCCTTCGCGGTGTCCAACGTCATTGGGTCGCAGCCGGGCCTGCCCGGTGATCCGGCGGCGCTGGAGGCCTTCGGTGGCCCAGGCACGCCGGGTACGCCTTCGGTGCCGGACATCACCCGCTCGGAGCTGCCGGGTGTGGTGCCCAGTTCGGTCCCTGTGGGCAAGCTGCCCCACCTGACCGGCGCCGCACCGCAATCCCACCAAAGCCCGGGCCCCGCAGCCAGCACGGCGCCGACCGTGCCGACGGCCTTCCACGGTGACCTGCCGGCCACGAGCTACAACCCGGTGGGCAGCACGCGGGGCCTGCAGCCGGCCCTCACACTGGACCCGCGCGACTGGGGTCTGCCCAGCGATGCGGAGCTCAGCGCGGTGCTGTCTCGGGGCGCGTCGTTCAGCTCGCCCTCGCCTGCGACCGGCCATGCGCTGGCCGCGGCCGGTCCGAGCTTCTACTTCCTGCCGCAGGCGGCCGCGCGGTCGCCCTACCCCGGTGGCCTGCACGCGCCTGGTCTGGCCCACGCGCTGCCAGCAGGTCAGCCCCCAGGCTTCAAGCCGCCCTTCGACGTGAACCTGATCCGGCGCGACTTCCCCATCCTGCGCGAGCGGGTGAACGGGCGGGCGCTGATCTGGCTGGACAACGCCGCCACGACACAGAAGCCGCAATGCGTGATCGACCGCATCTCGTCCTTCTATGCGCACGAGAACTCGAACATCCACCGCGCGGCCCACGAACTGGCGGCGCGTGCGACGGACGCATACGAAGCGGCCCGGGAGAAGGTGCGCGGCTTCTTGAATGCGCGCTCGGTCAACGAGATCGTGTTCGCGCGGGGCACCACCGAGGCCATCAACCTGGTGGCCAAGACCTGGGGTCAGGCGAATCTGCGTGAAGGCGACGAGATCGTCATCAGCTGGCTGGAACACCACGCCAACATCGTGCCCTGGCAGCAGCTGTGTGCCACCACCGGCGCGAAGCTGCGTGTGATCCCGGTCGACGACGATGGCCAGGTGCTGCTCGACGAGTACGCCAAGCTGCTCAACGGCCGCACGAAGCTGGTGTCCTTCACCCAGGTCTCGAACGCGCTGGGCACGGTCACGCCGGCCAGGCAGATGGTGGCGATGGCGCACAGCGCCGGCGCGAAGGTGCTGGTCGATGGCGCGCAATCAGTCTCGCACATGCGGGCCGATGTGATCGACCTGGACTGCGACTGGTTCGTGTTCTCGGGCCACAAGGTGTTCGGGCCGACGGGCATCGGTGTGCTGTATGGCAAGGGAGCGCTGCTCAATGAAACCCCGCCCTGGCAAGGCGGCGGCAACATGATCAAGGATGTGACCTTCGAGCACACGCAATACCACGATGCCCCGGGCCGCTTCGAAGCGGGCACGGGCAACATCGCGGATGCCGTGGGCCTGGGGGCCGCCATCGACTACGTGCAGCAGTTCGGCATCGAGCACATCGGCGCGTACGAGCACCAGTTGCTGGTGTACGCGACCCGCCTGCTCAAGGATGTACCGGGCCTGCGCCTGATCGGCACCGCGCCGGACAAGGCGGCCGTGCTGTCGTTCACCTTGCAGGGCTTTCAGACCGAGCAAGTGGGTGCGGCCCTGAACAAGGAGGGCATCGCGGTGCGCTCCGGACATCACTGTGCGCAACCCATCCTGCGGCGCTTTGGCGTCGAGGCGACGGTGCGGCCTTCGCTGGCCTTCTACAACACCTGTGCGGAGATCGACACCTTGGTCGGTGCGCTGCACAAGTTGGTGGGGGCGCAGCGGCGGGTGTATTGATCAGACGGGGCGAGCGCGCATAAGGATATGCAGAGCTGACGCTTTCCAAGGCCTCTGGCGGGTGCGATAGTGCGAGCGGCCGGCCTGCTGAGGTCGGCTTTTCAGCCACACTTCGCCGATGTCGCTCCTCCGTCTACCCGTACCTCCGATCTTGGCCGCCGCAGGCCTCGCGCTGCTCGCCTTTGGCTCCGCCTGGGCCACCGGCGATGCGCCCGCCGCCTACCGCACCGAGCAGGTCGAAGTCAGCCTGGTTCCGGCCACACAGGCTGTGCGCCCCGGCGAAACCCTGACCATCGGCCTGCACCAGCGGATCGTGCCGCACTGGCACACCTACTGGTCCAACCCCGGCGACTCGGGCGTGGCCACCACGATCATCTGGACGCTGCCCGAAGGCGCGCAGGCCGGCCCCATCCAGTGGCCCCTGCCGCAGCGCTTCGACATCGGCCCCATCACCAACTACGGCTACGAAAACGAAGTCACGCTGCTGAGCGACATTGCCGTGCCGGCCAGCGTCCAGCCCGGTGAGCGCTTCCAGGTCTCGGCCCAGGTCAACTGGCTGGTGTGCGCCGAGGTGTGCATCCCGCAGAAGGCCACGCTGGCCTTGAGCCTGCCGGTGCAAGCCAGTGGAGCCGCCACCACGCCGGCGAACCCCCTGATCGGTGCCGCCCGCGCGCAACTACCGCAGACGCCCGCCTGGGCCGCGCAGCCATTGAAGCTCGACCAGCGCGGCCAGCAACTGGCCCTGGCCTTGCCGGAAGCGGCCCGCACACCCGGTGCCGAACTCAAGGAAGCCACCTTCTTCGCCCAGGAGTGGGGCCGCATCCACCACAACGCCCGGCAGCTGTCTCACCGCGATGGCGCGGTCCAGCGCCTGCTGCTTCAGGCCGGCGAAGACCCGCCCGCCGCAGACCAGACCGTGCCCGGTCTGCTGGTGCTGAGCGAAGTGATCGACGGCAAGCTCATTCGCAAGGGCTACCAGATCGAGCCGGTGGTCAAGGCCGCAACGGGCGCGGCCCTTGTGCCCGACGACGCCCCGGCGCAAGCGGGCGACAACACGACCGCTTCGACCCACCCCAGCCCGGCGTCCACCACGCAAGGTGCGGGCGAGGACATCACCGTGCTGACCGCCCTGGCCCTGGCCTTCATCGGCGGCCTCATCCTCAACCTGATGCCCTGCG
>CAYPUS010000035.1:4201-15727 GCA_964413815.1 uncultured Aquabacterium sp.
CTTGCGTCTTCCCCGTGCTGTCGATCAAGGCCCTGTCGCTGCTCTCGCACAGTGGCCGCAGCGCCTGGCAGGTCCGCGCTCAGGGCCTGAGCTACACCACCGGTGTGTTGGCCAGCTTCGCGCTGCTGGCCGCCCTGCTGCTGGCCCTCAAGGCCACCGGCGCGCAGATTGGCTGGGGCTTCCAGTTCCAGTCGCCCTTGTTCGTGCTGGCCGTGGCCTACCTGATGTTCGCCGTCGGCCTGAGCCTGTCGGGCGTGTTCACCATAGGTGGCTCGCTGACCGGTGTAGGGGGCTCGCTGGCCGACAAGCCCGGCCACACGGGCAGCTTCTTCACCGGCGTGCTGGCCACCGTCGTGGCCACACCCTGCACCGCGCCCTTCATGGGTGGCGCCATCGGCTTCGCCCTGGGCCAGCCTGCGCCGGTGGTGCTGGCCGTCTTCCTCAGCCTGGGCCTGGGCCTGGCCGCACCTTATCTGCTGCTGAGCTTCTGGCCGGCCCTGCAACACCGCCTGCCCCGCCCCGGCCTGTGGATGGAGCGCTTCAAGCAGTTCCTGGCCTTTCCCATGTATGCGGCTGCCGCCTGGCTGGTGTGGGTGCTGGCGCAGCAGGCAGGCGTCAATGCGGCTGGCGCGGCCCTGCTGGGCATGGTGGCCATCGGCTTTGCCGCCTGGGTCTATGGCAGCACGCGGCCTTCGGTTTCGGCCCGCACGCGGCATGCCGGGCTGGCCCTGGCCTCGGTCGGACTGGCCGCCGCATTGGCTGGGGGGCACGCCGGCCTGGACCTGGATGGTGGCGACGCGACCGGCACCACGGCGTCCAGCGGCAAACACTGGCAGGCCTACACGCCCGCCAAGCTCGACGAATTGCGCAGCCAGGGCGAACCCGTCTTCGTCAACCTCACCGCCGCCTGGTGCATCACCTGCCTGGCCAATGAGCGCGTGGCCCTCAGCCAGGACAAGGTCGTCTTGGCCTTCCAGAGCCGAGGCATCACCTACCTCAAGGGCGACTGGACGAACCAGGACCCCGAGATCACCCGCCTGCTGGAGAAGTTCGGCCGCAGCGGCGTGCCCCTTTACCTCTACTACCCGCCGGGCGCGCAAAGCGAGCCCGTGGTGCTGCCCCAGATCCTGACCCCCGACATCGTGCTGTCGGCTTTGAAGGATGCGTCCCCCAAGGTCGCGCTCCATCCCTGATATCAACCCAAGTCTGAAGAGGAACCACCATCATGATGCGTCGTCATTTCGCTCAATCCCTGATCGCCGGGCTCGTGCTGGCCGGCACCGCCCTGGGCGTGCATGCCGCCCCCGAGGTCAACCAGCCGGCGCCGGCCTTCAGCGCCGCGGGTGCCGACGGCAAGCCGATCAGCCTGGCGGACCACAAGGGCAAGGTCGTGGTGCTGGAGTGGACCAACCACGATTGCCCCTTCGTGAAGAAGCACTACGACAGCGGCAACATCCCCCGACTGCAAAAGGACGCCGCCGCCAAGGGCGTGGTGTGGCTGCAGGTGATCTCGTCTGCACCGGGCGAGCAAGGCCATGTGGACGCCGCCGGCGCACACAAGGTCAATGAATACCGTGAGGCCAAGCCAGCCGGCATCGTGCTGGATGCCGATGGCAAGGTGGGCAAGCTGTATGACGCCCGCACCACTCCGCACATCTTCGTGATCGATCAAAAGGGCACCCTGGTCTACAAGGGCGGCATCGACTCCATCGCCTCGGCCAACAAGGAAGACATCGCCAAGGCCGAGCCCTATGCAGCCAACGCCATCAAGGCCGTGCTGGCCGGCCAGAAGGTCGCTCAGCAAAGCACACGGCCCTATGGCTGCGGCGTGAAGTACGCCAGCTGAGTCGGCAGGCTCTTCTTGCCCCGATGACGCAGCGCCCGGCCATGCCGGGCGTTTTGCTTTGTGCGGCGCCAACAGGCAGGCGCGGCAGAGGCCCGTTGCTACACTGCGCTACCTTCCTGCCAGTCGTCCAGCCCCCAGTCCAGCCGCCCATGCCCAGCGCCGCCGAATACCTCCAATGGTCCCGTCCGGACGGCCAAACGATGCGGGCCCTGTGGCGGTCGGAAGCAGGGGTGCGCCCGGCACAACGGGTCGAGACGGTCGACGACACCACGCCCGCGGACCTGGCCTACAAGCTGGCCTGCGAAGGCACGATGCTGCTGTGGCAAGGCGACTTCCAGAACGCGCGCCACCTGCTGCAGGCGCTCACCCGCCGGCTGGACAAGCAGGCTGCGCGCACCGGCCAGGCCAAGCGCCAAGCCAAAGGCCGCCCGGCCAATCAGGTGACAGGCAACCCGGCTGGCAGCCAAGAAACGTCCGCCACAGACGCCGTCACTGGCGCCGCCGCCCAAGCCTTCCACCAGCACCGCCAGCGCCAGGCGCACCGCGCCCGGATCCTCGGCATGCTCCTGATCCCCATCGACGCCGACCACACCATCCCCTTGCGGCGCGCCCCCGATGTGCGCCAGGCTTGCGAAGAGGTCTACGGCCCGGCCACCGAAGCCTATGTGCTGTCGCTGCGAGAGCTGCTCGGCCTCATTGGCGCACACGAGTGGCGCAAGAAGGGCGTGGCCATCCCTGCCCTGCCCGGCCGCATTCATGCGCACTACGGTGTCTTCTCACCGGTGCGCGGCG
Organism: uncultured Aquabacterium sp.; assembly: GCA_964413815.1. Taxonomy (GTDB): domain Bacteria; phylum Pseudomonadota; class Gammaproteobacteria; order Burkholderiales; family Burkholderiaceae_C; genus Aquabacterium. The sequence continues at coordinate 6,840 of CAYPUS010000035.1, forward strand.
AATATGTCGAGCTCGTGGCGAAGGCACCCCTGCCGCAAGGCGCCACCCGTGCCTTCGACATCGGCACGGGCTCTGGCGTGCTGGCGGCGGTGCTGGCCACCCGCGGCATCCGGCAGGTGGTGGCCACCGACCAGGACGAGCGCGCCTTGCGCTGCGCGCAGGAGAACCTGCAGCGCCTGAAGCTGCAGGCGCAGGTTCAACTTGCCAAGGTGGACCTCTTTCCCGAAGGCCAGGCCGACATCGTGGTCTGCAACCCGCCCTGGTTGCCTGCCCGCCCCAGCTCCCCCATCGAATACGCGGTCTACGACCCCGACAGCCGCATGCTGCGCGGCTTTCTGACCGGCTTGCGCGCCCACCTGAGCCCCGGCGGCGAAGGCTGGCTCATCGTCTCGAACCTCGCCGAACTGTTGGCGCTGCGAGCGCCCGATGCGCTGGACCAGTGGATACGCGATGCCGGCCTCGTGGTGGCTGGCCGCCTGGATGCAAGGCCTCAGCATCCCAAGGCGCACGACCCCAGCGATCCGCTGCATGCCGCGCGCGCGGCCGAAGTCACCACACTGTGGCGCCTGCGCGCAGGCTGAGCCACTGCCTCTCCAAGGCCTGACGGCCGCAGGTCTGGCGAGACGGGGCTTCAGCCTAGCGCGTCCAGCCCCGGGTTGAAGACGACCTCCCAGAGGTGCCCATCCGGATCCTGGAAGTACCCGGCGTGGCCGCCGTAGAAGGTGGCCTGGGCGGGCTTGACGATGTGCGCGCCTGCCGCGGCGGCGCGCGCCATGATGGCGTCCACCTCGGCAGGCGAGTCGACGTTGTGACCGATGCTCAGGTCCGTGGCCGAGCGCGGCGACACGGGCAGCCCCGCATCGGCCGCCAGGCTTTTGCGAGGCCACAGCGCCAACCGCAGCCCGGATGCCAGCTTGAAAAAGGCCACCGCCCCATTCTCGAACTCCGTCCCGATGATGCCTTGCGTCGGCAGGCCGAGCCCGTCGCGGTAGAACGCGACGGCTCGCGGCAGGTCATCGACGCCAAGCGTCAGCACGGAAATGGCGGGATTCATGCGGACGAACTCTAAACCACTGTCAGCCAGCCTCAAAGAAAAAGGCGCGCCGTGCCATGCACATGCGCGCCCATGGGGCCTCAAGGCCCGCATTGATCGGCCGACAGCGCGGCCGCGTCAAAGATCAATAGCTGCCACGGCCGCCGCGGTAACCACCGCCACCGCCATTGCTGTTGCCACGGTAACCACCGCCGCCACCGAAGCCACCCGGGCGCTCTTCACGGGGACGCGACACGTTCACCACCAGGGCGCGACCGTCAATGGTCTGGCCATTCAAGCCGCCAATGGCGCTTTGCGCCTCGGCAGCCGAGCCCATTTCGACGAAACCGAAACCCTTGGAGCGACCCGTTTCGCGATCCATCATGACCTTGGCGGATGCCACTTGGCCATATTGGGCGAAATGCTGTTGCAGGTCTTCGTCCCGCACCGAATAGGGCAGGTTGCCCACGTAGAGTTTGTTGTCCATCACGGACCTTTCAGATGAATGCCGCATTAACTTGATGGCGCGACGCGGCGCTCGTGCCATCAGCGTGCCTCCAACCTGGAAGGCCTTGCTCGAGAATCAGAACTTGCGACGCGGGGGCGCCGAAGGGCCGCCGTTGCGTTGCTCAAGATGGCGGAAGGTGATCCGCCCCTTGGTGAAGTCGTAGGGCGACATCTCCAGGGAGACCTTGTCACCCGCCAGGATGCGAATGCGGTGCTTGCGCATCTTGCCGCCGGTGTAGGCGGTCAGTGTGTGACCGTTCTCCAGCGTGACGCGAAAACGCGAATCGGGGAGGACTTCGTCGACTTGTCCGCGCATTTCGATGAGTTCTTCTTTGGCCATGGGCTACTACCTTTGAAGTGGAGGGGGCGCAGGTCCCGCATGCCTCGCTGGCATGACTGGGGAATGTGTGCGCTGATAAGCGGCATCTGCGCCAGAGCGCAGAAAGCGATGCAGCCCCACCTGCGAAGCAGACAGGGAACCACGTGTGTGTGGACAGATCAAGACCCGTGCGCCCGAGGACGAAAGTGGGCTGGGGTCCAGGTGCCAGACGATGCTTGCCTGGGTGGAGGGGGATCGACCGGGTCAGCACATCGCTGGCCGGGATCCGCCCTGCCGAGGCTGCGGCGGCCAAGGCGGCGCGCAACGCGACAGATGCTGCGGAGGTAAGCGGTACTGCAGCAATGTCGGTCAATATAACAGCAAAGCGATGTTGCGCTGCGCAAAGGGTGTTTTCAAGACCACATCAAGCGACTGAGCCCGTACAACATCACGCCGACCAGCCCGCCCACCAAGGTGCCATTGATCCGGATGAATTGAAGATCGCGCCCCACGCTCAGCTCGATCTGCCTGACCAACTGGCGCTCGTCCCAAGCCTTGACCGTGCTGGCGATGTGGGTGGTGAGCGTGTTGCGCAGACCCCCACTGAGCTTGCTGGCCGCCGACAGCACATGGTCGTTGATGGCCTGGCGCAAAGCGGGGTCTTCTGCCAGCTTGTGGCCCATCTGCTGCAACCCCCTTTCAAGGTAGCGCGCCATGGCGGAGTCTTCCCTGGCCAGATCCCGCTTGAGTGCCCCATGGATCTCGCTCCACAAGCCGTTGACGTATTCCTGCACGGCCGGGTGATCGATGATGCGCATCTTGATCTCATTGATGCGCGCCACCAGGGCCGGCTCGCTGCGCATGCGCGCGATGAAGCCTTGCAGCCAGGCCTCGTATTCGAGGCGGATCGGATGCTGCGGCGCTGACATCACGGCCTGCATCTCCTCGATGATGGCCACCGCGACCCGGTCGGCCAGCCGGTCGCCCAGGTCGTCGACAGATTTGATGAAGTTGACGGCCTTGCTGATCTTGGGCCACTCGCTGCGGGCGTGGCGCACCATCATGTCCGACAGCTTCTCGCGCGTGCCTGCCTGGCCGATGTACTGACCCAGGTTCTGCAATGCGGCATCGAGCAGCTCGTGATGGCGGCCGTCCTTGGTGAGCAACTCCAGCACATCGCCGCCCAGCGCCGCCGCATCCCAGGCGCGCAGCTTCTTGATGAGAAAGGCGTGGATGGCATGCCGCACGGCGGTTTCGTCCAGCAGGTCGACCGCCTCCAGCGCCATTTCCCGGGCGGAGCCGCTCAGCTTCCTGGCATTGCCTGGCTCGCCCAGCCACTGCCCCAGCCGCGCGGCCGGGTCGAACACGGCCAGCTTGGACAGCAGCATCTCGGGATCGAGAAAGTGGTCGCGCACGAAGGTGGCCAGGCTGTCGGCGATGCGCGCCTTGCTGGCCGGGATGATGGCGGTGTGCGGGATGGGCAGGCCCAAGGGGTGCCTGAACAGCGCGACCACCGCGAACCAGTCGGCCAGCGCGCCCACGGCGGCCGCTTCGCAAAAGGCGCGTGTCCAGCCCCACACGCCCTGCCCGCCCATCCAGTGGCTGAACACCAGCCCGCTCAAGGCGAGCGCAAGCAGCGCCAGGGCCAGGGCACGCATGCGCCGCAGCGGTCCGGCGCGCGGATCTTCAATGGCCGGGCCATCCGCCTGGCCAGGTCCGATCACCCGTCTCGAGGTCCAAGGTGCCGCCATGGGCCTGGGTCTCCTGTGTGTGTTTTGGGATCCTCCACCAGCAAAAAGGATACCGCGCCGCGCTTGGGGACATACCCCGGGCGCCTTGTCCGCTGGACAATGCCTTGGCATCCGCCTCCTCCACTGCCCCCCAACGCCGCGATCAGCGCGCCATCCATCACGACGCCATGGCACCCATCCGCACGCTCGAAAAAGAAGTCGTCATCATTGGCGCCGGCACGGCCGGCATGTCCGCCCACCGCGCGGCGCTGGCCCACACGCAAGACGTGCTGGTGATCGAATCGGGCGCCTACGGCACCACCTGCGCACGGGTCGGCTGCATGCCCAGCAAGCTGATGATCGCCGCCGCAGACGCCGCCCACGGCGTGCGCAAGGCCCCCGCTTTCGGCGTGGAGGCGCGCGACCTGCACGTCGACGGCCAGGCAGTGATGCAGCGCATCCGCACAGAGCGCGACCGCTTCGCAAGTTTTGCCATCGAGGCGGTTGCCGAGTGGCCCAAGGCACACCGCCTCCAAGGCCAGGCGCGCTTCCTGGGTCCCCACACCCTTCAGATCGACGAGCACACGCGCATCGAGGCGCAACGCATCGTCATCGCCACCGGCTCGCGCTCGCGTGTGCCGGCCGCATGGCGAAAGGCCCTGGGCGATCGCCTCCTGGTCAATGACGACGTGTTCGACTGGCAGGATCTGCCCGCCTCGGTGGCCGTGGTCGGCGCAGGCGCCATCGGCCTGGAGCTGGCGCAGGCCCTGCACCGCCTGGGCGTGCGCGTGAGGGTGTTCGGCAGGGGTGGCAAGGTGGGGCCCTTGACCGACCCGGAACTGGCGGGCCGATCCCGAGGCATCTTCGAGCAGGCCATGCCGCTGTCGGCCAAGGCAGAGGACCTGGACCTGCGACGCGAGGGCGACGTGGTCGTGGTGACCTGGAAGGAGAACGGCGCCACGCACACCGAACGCTTCGCCTGGCTGCTGGCTGCCACCGGCCGCCAGGCCAATGTGGACCAGCTCGACCTTCAACACGCCGGGCTGCCGCTGGATGACAAAGGCCAACCGGTGTTCGAGCCCTGCACCGCCCGCATCGGCGACAGCCATGTGTTCATCGCAGGCGATGCCAATGCCGATCGCCCACTGCTGCACGAAGCCGCCGTCGAAGGCCGCATTGCCGGGGACAACGCCGGGCGCTACCCGGATGTGCGCGTGCACCCGCGCACCCAGCCGCTGTCCATTGTCTTCACCGACCCGCAGATCGCCATGGTGGGACAAAGCCACAAACGGCTGACAGAAAGCGGCAAACCCTTTGCCACCGGCAGTGTCTCGTTCGAAGACCAGGGACGCAGCCGCGTGAGGCTGGTCAACCAGGGCGCGCTGCAGCTCTATGCCGAACACGGCAGCGGCCTGCTGCTGGGTGCCGAGATGGTGGGCCCCGAGGCCGAGCACCTGGCGCATCTGCTGGCCTGGTCCGTGCAGCGTGGCGACACCGTCGCCGACCTGCTGGCCATGCCCTACTACCACCCGGTGATCGAAGAAGGCGTGCGCACGGCGGCCCGCGAACTGCGGCGCGCGCTGCACATGGGCCCCGAGCCCGTCAAGCGCTGCATCGACTGCGGCCCCGGAGCCTGAGCGAAAATACCCGCCCATGAGCCTGCCCTCCGGATCCGATCCCATGCCCCAGCCGCCCGAGCAGCCGGACATCAATGCCTGCTGCGGCAATGGCTGCAACCCTTGCATCTTCGATCTGTACGACATGGCCATGGACGACTACCGCCAGGCCTTGCGGGCATGGCAGGCCAGGCAAGCGCCTCAGGGCGACGCGCCGATTTCCGAATTACCCAAGAAAGATTGACATGAGCGACGTGATGCAGGAAGTGCTGGATCTGCTGGATCTGGAGACCATCGAAAAAGGGATCTACCGCGGCACCAGCCGCAACTTCTTCGGCAAGAACGTCTTCGGTGGCCAGGTGCTGGGCCAGGCCCTGATGGCGGCCGGCCGCACGGTCGATGGCCGCCTGCCCCACTCCATGCACGGCTACTTTCTGCGCGCGGGCGATGTCACCGCACCGATCGTCTACCAGGTCGAGAACATCCGCGACGGCAAGAGCTTTTGCACCCGCAACGTCAAAGGCATCCAGCATGGCGAGAACATCTTCCTGATGTCCGCCTCCTTCGCCGTGCCCGAGGATGGGCTGGATCATCAGGTCCCGATGCCTGAGGTGGAGGGCCCGGATGGCGTGCCCAGCGAGCACGAGCTGCGCAAGCTGGTCGCCCCGATGGTGCCCGAGAAGATCCGTGCCGTCTTCGAGCGCGAGCGCCCCATCGAGATCCGCCCCATCGACCCGGTCAATCCCTTCGCCCCCGTGAAGAAGGAACCGGTTCGCCGCCACTGGATGAAGGCCCAGCGCCGCCTGCCCGATGACCCGCTGCTGCACATGTGCATCCTGGCCTTTGCCTCGGACTTCTCGCTGATGGCCACGGCCATGTTGCCGCATGGCGTGTCCTATGTGCAGTCGAACATGCAGTCCGCCAGCCTGGACCACGCCATGTGGTTCCACCGCGATTTCCGGGTCGACGAATGGCTGCTGTACGACATGGACGCGCCCAATGCCTCCGCCTCGCGGGGCATGAACTTCGGGCGCATCTTCACGCAGGACGGCAAGCTGGTGGCCACCGTGGCGCAGGAAGGTTTGATGCGCCTGCGCGAGCTGCCTGAGAAGTACTGAGCCCTGTTACGGGCGTCCGTTCAAAGGCCCCCTGACTCAAGCTGCGGGCCGGCGTAGGCGCGCTCGACCTTGCCCACCCGCACTTCGAAGTAGGTGTACCAGTTGCGCTTGCCCAGTTGCTGCGCCCGAGCGTGCTCGGCATTGGCCTTCCACTTGGCGATGGCCTCTTGGCTGGCCCAGTACGACACGGTGATGCCGAAGCCCGACGCATCGCGCACGCTTTCCGCGCCCAGATAGCCCTCCTGCTGGCTGGCCAGTGCCATCATCTGCTCGCCCATGTCGGCGTAGCCATGGTCGCCCTCGGTGCGCTGAGAGGTGAAGATGACGGTGTAGTAAGGGGGCTGCGGGGTGCGGGCGAATCGGCTCATGTCCGCGATCTTAGGGGCGGGCCAACCAAGCTCATGCCCCCTGAACGCGTGAGAGTGCCCAGACCGCCACACCCATCGACACGACCGCCACCAGCAGGGCCCAGCGCGCCATCTGTCGCGCACGCCGCAGTTCCTGCTGCACGCCGCCAGAGCCCGATTCAATGCGCTCGATGGTCTCCTTCAGCTGCACGGCCAGCGCCTTGAGCGATTCGGCGTTCTGCGTTACCGCGGTTTGAAGCTCGGCGATTTGCACGGGTACCACCTCGGCGGGCGGGACATTGGGCGGCTTGCGGGTGAAAGCCGGGATCGCCGCCGTGATGACCTGGGTGAGGTAAGGCAGCGAGGCCTTGAGAATGGGGATCCATGCAGCCATGAGAGAGCCTTCTCTGGAGTGGGACAGGTGCGCTGACGCGCTCACTGGGACAGCACGTGGCTGGTGGTCACGTCGGCGATGGCCTTGCCGTCCGTGCCGGTGACCACCGTCCTGACCACGCTCACCGAGCGCCCCTTCTTCACGAAGGCGGATCGGGCGTGGAAGACGCCTTCTTTCTGGTTGCCCAGCAAGTTGGCGTTCAGGGAGATGGCCAGCGGAAAGCCCTTCATGCCCTCGGTGGCCGTGGCGGCGTCCATGGCCAGCACCGTCGCGGCCACATCCGCGAACCAGAGGATGGCGCCCGCGTGCACGGTTCCGAAAGGGTTCCTGATGCCGTCGGTGATGGGCATCTCGGCGGTGACCTCTTCCGCCGTGCGGCCAGTGATGGTGAAGGCGATCTGACCGTTGACTTGCATGGATGGGCGCTCCTTCTTGGGGTGGTGGGGCACCGCAAGAATAGCGCCTTGCTCATCCCCCTACCCCGCGCTCAGCCCGCCAGCGCCAGCTTGGTCACAGCCAGTCGGGCCAGCTTGCGCACGTCCGGGTCCGCGTCATTGGCGGCCACTTCCAACGCAGGCAGCGCCGACGCGTCGCCGATCTCGCCCAAGGCGATCGCGGCTTCCTTGCGCAGGTTGGCCGAGGAATGCGTCAGGGCATGGGCCACCAGGGCTTGCACCCCCCCAGCGTCACCGAGCCGGCCCAGGGCCCGCGCGGCCTTCTGGCGCACCTGCCAGTAATCGTCCTGCAAGGCAGCCACCAGCGCGGCCAGGCTGGCGGGGAACTTGATCTTGCCCAGCGTCGTGGCGGCTTCTTCCCTCACCTGCCAGACTGGATCGCGCAGGGCACCTTGCAGGGCTTGAAGCACCGCTTGTGCAGCCTCGCCGCTGTCCTGCGTGGCCAGGCCCAGAGCGCCGGCCGCGGCGCGGCGCACCTCGGCACTGGCGTCGCCACCGGCCAGGCGCGTGAGCACCGGCAGGGCCTCCGGCCGCTTGAGCCAGCCCAGCACGCCGACGGCTTCCAGGCGCACCTCGGGCTCGGGCGCGTCGGCCGCGGCCAGGGCCGGCGTGAAGCTGTCGCCCAGACGCAGTTCGCGCAGGGCGCGCAGCACGCTGGCCCGCACAAAGGCATCGGGGGAGGACAGGAAAGGCAGCAGCAGCAGGCCGCTTTCAGGCAGTTTGATCTCGCCCAAACTGATGGCTGCCGTGCGGCGCACCTCGTCGTCGGCATCGGCCAGCGCCTCTGCCAGGGCCTGCACGGTGCCCGGCTGCTCCCAATAGGCCAGGCGCCCTGCCGCTTCCAGGCGCACGCCGGCGTCGACGTCGGTCAGGGCCCAGGCCAGCCAGGGGGCGTGGGCATCGTCCTCCAGCTCGGCCAGCTCGATGAGGGCCAGGCGGCGCACAGCGCCATCGCCTGCGGTCAGGCGGGGGAAGAGATCGGACAAGTCTTCGTCTTCGGGCGTCAGTTCAGGGTGGGGGTGGCGATTCGTTTGCGACATAGGAGATGGGCTTGGCGTGATGTTCTGGGGGGGTCGAGGCGTGAGGCGTCAGCGCAGGCAGGCCTTCAGGCCTTGACCTTGGAGCGCGGCAGGCCGCTCAACGGGTCCAGCCGCTCCAGGGGCAAGGTGCCATGCGGATCGCTGAGCAAGGCCAGGCAATGGCGCTTGAGCTGCGCGAAGGTCGTGCTGGTCAGCCAGTCCTGCTGGCGCGGGCGCTCGGCCGGCACGCGGATCTCGTCGATGATGCGGCCCGGGCGCGGGCTCATCACCAGGATGCGGTCGGCCATGTACAGCGCTTCGTCGATGTCATGCGTGACGAAGACGATGGT
>CAYPUS010000036.1:0-5475 GCA_964413815.1 uncultured Aquabacterium sp.
GCGCTGATGGCGCAGCACGAAGAGATCCACTGCGCGCAGTTTCCTGGTTCGCTGGTGGGGCCGATCTTCGCCGAGCAGATGGAGGTCACCATCCGCCACCACGCGCTGGAGGCCGGCTGCTTTGTCGTCAACAGCACGGGGTGGCTGACCGACGCCCAGATCCAGTCCATCACGCCGGACCCCAACGCCCAGAAAGCCCTGCGGGGCGGCTGCTGCACGGCCATCGTCTCGCCGGAAGGTGTGCACCTGGCGCCACCCTTGAAGGAAGGCGAGGGCATGGTGATCGCCGACCTGGACATGAGCCTGATCACCAAGCGGAAACGCATGATGGACGCGGTGGGCCACTACGCGCGCCCCGAGCTGCTGAACCTGCGCGTCGACGACCGCCCCATGGCGCCCGTGCACTTCCTCGACGAGGCCGCGGACCTGAACCCGCCATGGGTGGCCGACCTCCGCCCTGGCGACGACCTGGATGCCCCCACCTTGAGCCGCGTGGCCTGACGTCATCGGGCCTGGACACAAGAAAGGACAGATGCATGACCCCCGAAGCACGCGCCCTGGTCACCGAACTGCAATCCCGCGGCCTGCGCCTGATCGACCCCGGTGCCGGCCTGCCCAGCCGCCGCGGCGGCGCGGGCCCCTCCGACCACAAGGCCGTGACCATCGATGGCCACACGGTGATGGTGCCGGTGCACACGGCACCCGCCTTCGATTCGCCCTTCGTGGCCGATGCGCCCGATGCCAGCGGCATCAGCACCTTGCGCCATGCCAGCATTCCCATCGCTCAGATCGGCTTTCCGCAAACGCCCCGCTTCTATGCGGGCCGCACGGCCGATGGCGTGCCCTATTCGCACATCGCCACGCTGCATGGCCGCGACGTGCTGGCCACCACCGTGTTGCAGACCTGCATCCGCTACGAGAGCCGCAAGAAGACCTGCCAGTTCTGCGCCATCGGCCAGTCGCTGGCGGCCGGCCGCACGATCGCGCACAAGACACCCTCGCAGCTGGCCGAGGTGGCCAAGGCGGCGGTTGAGCTCGATGGCGTGCGGCACATGGTGCTGACCACCGGCACCCCCGCCACGCCGGACCGTGGCGCAGCCATCCTGGTGGAGAGCGCACGCGCGATCAAGGCCGCGGTCGACCTGCCCATCCAGGCCCAGTGCGAGCCGCCCGATGAGGACGCCTGGTTTCGGCGCATGAAGGACGCGGGCGTCGACGCCCTGGGCATGCACCTGGAGGCCGTCACGCCCGAGGTGCGCGCGCGCATCATGCCGGGTAAGGCCAGCGTGCCCCTGTCACGCTACATGTCGGCCTTCGATGCCGCCGTGGCGGTGTTCGGCCGCGGTCAGGTCAGCACCTACATCCTGGCCGGCCTGGGCGACAGCCGCGAGGCCATCCTGGACATGGCCCAGCGCCTGCTGGACATGGGCGTCTACCCCTTCGTCGTGCCCTTCGTGCCCATCAGCGGCACGCCGCTGGAAAGCCATCCCGCACCCGATCCGGCCTTCATGCGCGCCGTGCTCGAACCCTTGGGCGCCATGGTGGCCGAGGCCGGCATGCGGGCCGGCGACATCAAGGCCGGCTGCGGCAAGTGTGGCGCCTGCTCTTCGCTGTCGGTGTACGAATCAGCATCGGCCGCCGCCTGAAAGCAAAGCACGCCATGGACACGCTGGTCCTCTCCGATCTGCCCACGGCCTTCACGCCGGTGGCCTTCCGTGTCAAGCACGTCACGCAGGACTGGGAGCGCCGCGAGGCACACGCGCTGCGCCGCGCCGTGTTCTGCCTGGAGCAGGGGCTTTTCGTGGGCGACGATCGGGATGCCATCGACGACCAGGCCCGCCTGTTGGTGGCCTGCACCTGCGTGGCCGGCGAGTGCGACCAGGTGGTGGGCACCGTGCGCATCCATGAAGCCGAGCCCGGCGTGTGGTGGGGCTCGCGTCTGGCCGTGCATCCCTCGTTTCGCCACGTGGGCCGGCTGGGCGCCACCTTGATCAGGTTGGCGGTCGGCATGGCGCATGCGCAGGGCGCGCAGGCCTTCTGGGCCCATGTGCAGCGGCAGAACGTGCCACTGTTCCAGAAGCTGAACTGGCAGCTGCATGGCGAACGCATGCTGCATGGGCAGGCCCATGGCCTGATGTCGGCCAGCCTGGCGCACTACCCGCCCTGCATGCAGCCGGAGTGGGGCTACCTGACGCTGGCTGATGCACACGGCGCCCCGACCGAGCGGGTGAAGGAGGCCGCCGCATGAGCCGCGCTCCGTCTTCGCCTCTGTCCCTGACGGCATTGGTGCAGCAGTTGCGCGCCAGCCGCGGCTTCACGCACAAGCGCGACATCGGGCTGGTGGCCGGCTCGCTCGCCCGCGCCTTGCCGGGCGGCCTGCACGACACCACCTTGTGCGCCGAGGCCGGCGTGCTGCTGGGCGACGACTGCGCCGCCATCCCCGATGGCGAGGGGCACCTGCTCTTCGCCATCGAAGGCATGGTGGAGGACTTCGTGGCGCAGATGCCCTGGTTCGCCGGCTACAGCGCGGTCATGGTCAACCTCAGCGACATCGCCGCGATGGGCGGCAGGCCGGTGGCCGTCACCGATGCGATCTGGGCCAGCGCACCCGATCAGGCCGAGCCCATCGTGCAGGGCATGGCCGCCGCATCGGCGGCCTATGGCGTGCCCATCGTCGGCGGGCACAGCAACTACCGGGCGGCGCACCCGCAACTGGCCGTGTCCGTGTTGGGGCGTGCCAAGGCCTTGCTCAGCAGCTTTCACGCCCGCGCGGGCCATGTCCTGATGATGGTGGTGGACCTGCGTGGCCAATGGGAAGGCGCCTACCCCTTCTGGAATGCGTCGACGACCGCGCCACCCGATCGGCTGCGCGCCGATCTGGCGCTGCTGCCCGAGATCGCCGAGGCGGGCCTGTGCGCATCGGCCAAGGACATCAGCATGGCCGGCATCCTGGGCACCAGCCTGATGCTGCTGGAGTGTTCGCAACTGGGCGCCAGCATCACGCTCGATGCCATCCCGCACCCGCCCGGCCACGGCCCCAACGACGACCCCGCGGCCTGGCTGCGCTGGCTGCAGGCCTTTCCCAGCTACGGCTACTTGCTGGCCGTCGAGTGGGCGAAGGTGGCCGCCGTGCAGGCCCGCTTCCAGGCGCGCGGCCTGACGGTGGCCACGATCGGCACCCTGCACGAAGGCACCCACGTTTGGCTCAGGCGCGCCAGTGCATCGGGCGATGCGGAACGCGCCTTGCTATGGGATTTCGCAGCCGCGCCTTTCATGGGCGCACGTGTCCCGGATCAACGTGAGGTGCGCACCGCATGAGGACCACATCCGCCATCCCCACCCGCCCGGCTTGCATGGCCGCGTCTTGCGGCACCCGCAGCCGGGGCGGCCTGCACATCGGCCTGCAGATGCATTCCCTGCATCCCCGCGGCGGTGTGGTCCATACCCTCGAGCTGGCCGAGGCCCTGATCGACCGCGGCCACACGGTCACGCTGCTGACGGCGGCACGGCCGGGCGACCAGCTTTTCCGTCCGACGCGGGCGCAACTGTCGATCGCCCTGCTGGGTGCGCTGCCCAGCGACGTGGTCGGCATGGTCGATGCCCGCATGGCCGCGCTGCACCAGCACTTGCGCCAGTGGCCGGAACTGACCGGGGTGGACGTCCTGCATTCGCAGGACAGCATCAGCGCCAATGCCCTTGCCCGGCTGCAGGAGGAAGGCGGCATCCGCGGCTTCGTGCGCACGGTGCACCATCTGGATGTCTTCACGTCGCCGCAGTTGACCGCCTGGCAGGCCTTGGGCGTGCGCGCCGCCTCCCGCGTGCTGTGTGTCAGCCGCATGTGGCGCGACATCCTGCGGCACGACTGGGCCATCGAGGCGCATCAGGTCAGCAACGGCGTCAACCAGGCGCGTTTTCGGCGTGATGTGCCGCCCGCTCAGGTCTGGCGCGATGCGGCCATCTGCCGCAGCCTGGGCGTGCAGGCCCAGGGGCCTGTCTGGCTGGCCGTCGGCGGGGTGGAGGCACGCAAGAACACCGTGCGCCTGCTGCATGCCTTTGCCCGGGCCCGGGCGCAGTGCCCCCAGGCGCAACTCGTGATCACGGGCGGCGCCAGCCTGCTGGACCACGATGCCGAGGTGCAATCCTTCCTGTCTGCCCTGCAGGCCCACGGTCTGGGCCCCGACGAGCACGGAGACCTCGGCGCCCCGCCTGTCGTCGTCACCGGTCCGCTGCCTGACGAGGCCCTGCCGGCCCTGTACCGCCGCGCCGATGTCCTGGCCATGCCCTCGGTCAAGGAAGGCTTCGGCCTGGCCGTGCTCGAAGCCCTGGCCTGCGGCACGCCGGCCATCGCCTCGCGCATCCCCCCCTTCACCGAGCACCTCGGGGCAGACGAGGTCATCTGGGTCGATCCGCTCGATGTCGATGACATCGCCCGGGCCCTGCTGCGCAGCCTCGATCCGGCGGCCGTGCGCCCCGTCCTCGATCAGGCCGAGGCCGTTTGCGCGCGCATGAGCTGGCAGGCCAGCGCCGTGCAGCACGAGCGCATCTACCTCTCCCATTGCCGCCATCACCTCTCACGCCACCACCATGCCTGAAATGCACTTCACCATCCGCTGGCCCGATGGGGGCGAGCAAGCCTGCTACTCACCCTCGCTGGTCGTCCAGGAGCACCTGGCGCCCGGACAGCGCTATGCCCTGCATGATTTCCTGGCGCGCACGCAGACGGCCCTGTCCATCGCCTCGGAACGGGTGCGCCAGAAATACGGCTTTGCCTGCTCGCGCGCGATGGACCAGTGGGCCGAGATCGAAGCGCGCGCCCAGGCCTTCGCGCGCCAGCCTGATGCCCAGGTGCTGGTCCTGTCGTTTTCATGAGCCTTCATGAAGCCCTTCCCGAGGATCCCCGTCATGTCCACTCCCGAACACCACGGCGTCATCATCGTTGGCGGCGGCCAGGCCGGCCTGTCGCTGAGCCACTACCTGCTGCAGCGCGGCATCGACCACCTCGTGCTGGAGAAGCACACGCCCATGCATGCCTGGCGCACGCAACGCTGGGACGCCTTCTGCCTGGTCACGCCCAACTGGCAGTGCAAGCTGCCCGGACACGACTATGCGGGTCCTGATCCCCATGGCTTCATGAAGAAGGATGAGATCGCGGCCTACCTGGATGCCTTCCTGGACAAGGTCGACCCGCCGCTGCGCACGGGTGTGACGGTGCAGCGTGTACAGCCACGTACGGAAGGCGGGTATGCGGTCTCGACCAGTGCAGGCGATTTCACCGCCGACCAGGTGGTGGTGGCCTCGGGTGGCTACCACGAGCCCATCATCCCGCGCCTGGCCGAGCGCCTGCCCGCCCACATCGTGCAACTGCATTCCGAGCAATACCGCAACCCCGAGGCCCTGCCGGATGGTGCGGTGCTGGTGGTGGGCGCGGGCCAGTCCGGCGCACAGATCGCCGAAGACCTGCACCTCGCCGGCAAG
>CAYPUS010000036.1:5485-15679 GCA_964413815.1 uncultured Aquabacterium sp.
GCGCGTGCATCTGGCCGTGGGCGATGCCCCGCGCTGCGCCCGCTTTTACCGCGGCCGTGACGTGGTCGACTGGCTGGCCGACATGGGCTACTACGACATGCCCGTACAGGACCACCCGCTGCGCGAGGGTGTGCGCGACAACACCAACCACTATGTGACCGGCCGCGATGGCGGGCGGGACATCGACCTGCGCGCCTTCGCTCGGCAAGGCATGCGGCTGTACGGCCTGCTCGAAGGCCTGCACGACGGCGTGCTGCATTGCCAGGACACCTTGCGCGACGCGCTGGACCGCGCCGACCAGGTCTACAACGGCATCAATGCGGCCATCGACAAGCACATCGCGCAGCAGGGCATCAGCGCTCCGCCGCCTTCGGTCTACGAGCCGGTCTGGCAGCCCAATGGCGACCACACCCGCCTGGATCTGGCTGCGGCCGGCATCACAGCGGTGATCTGGTGCATCGGCTTTCAGCCCGATTTCAAGTGGGTGGACGCGCCTGTGTTCAATGGCCGTGGCCACCCCTTGCATGTGCGGGGTGTGAGCCCGCAGCCCGGCCTGTACTTCCTCGGCCTGCCATGGCTGCACACCTGGGGCTCGGGCCGGTTCTCTGGCGTGGCCCGGGATGCCCTCTACCTGGCCGAGCAGATCGACGTGGCCTTGAACGGGCCCGTGCCGCGCGGCCGCATGCCTTCGGCTAGCATGGGTGCCCCGAGCAAGGAGCGCATCCCATGAAAGCAATCTGGAACGGCACCGTGGTCGCCGAAAGCGACGACATCGTGACCTTGGAAGGCAACCACTATTTTCCCAAGGACTCGCTCAAGAGCGAGTTCACCACCTTCAGCAACCACCGCAGCAGTTGCATCTGGAAGGGGCAGGCCTACTACCTCAGCCTCTTCGTCAACGGCGAGCTGAACCCCGATGCGGTCTGGTACTACCCCGAGCCCAGCGAAGCGGCCAGCGAGATCAAGGACCGCGTGGCCTTCAAGGCCGGGGTGAGCATCACGGATTGACGGGGGCCTTGAGCGCCTCGGCATAAAGGCTGCGCTTGGGCGCCGCGAAGACACGCTGCAGCATGGGCTCGAAGAATTCCAGCGGCAGCGTCTCGGCCTGCGGATCGAAGGCCGCCGCGTCATAGCGTTCGCAGAAATGCGCCGTGCGCTTGTACAGCGCCGTCTGGTCTTTGAAACGCTCGCGCATCTGCCGGTCCATGCCCAGGTGGTGGAAGAAGTAGTAGCCCTGGAAGATGGCGTGGTGGGCCACCATCCAGTGGTTTTCTTCGCTCACGAAGGGCTGGAGGATGGCGGCGGCGATGTCGGCATGGTTGTAGCTGCCCAGCGTGTCGCCGATGTCGTGCACCAGGGCGCACACCACGTATTCCTCGTCCTGCCCATCGCGGTGGGCCAGCGTGGCGGTCTGCAGGCTGTGGGTGAGGCGGTCCACCGGGAAGCCGCCGGTGTCGCCATCGAGCAGGCGCAGGTGATCGAGGATGCGGCCCGGCAAGGCGCGCGCATACGGACCGAACTCCTTCAGGATGATGGCCCAGTCCTCGGACGTGCCTTCGCGCATGTGATGAAAGGCGGCGGTGGGGGCGGTACTGCTCATGATGGCTCCTGTTCGGGCGTGAGGGTATGGCTTGGTGAAAGCGGGGCGGCTTACGTGTTCTTCCTGGCCTGTTCCTTTTCTTTTTCTTTTTCCAGGAGCCGGTCCACACGCGCCTGGGCCCGGTTGCGCACGATGTAGCGCTCGATGCCGGTGACATCGTCCATGAGCACCTTGGCACGTTCGCCGCACTTGGCCAGGCGCTTGTCCTGCTCAGCGGGGCTCAGCAGGCCCCAGCGCTTTTCGGCGGCCTTGAGCATCTGGTCGGCTTCGGGGTTGCGCAGGCCTTCTTTGTAGGCCACGCCAATGAAAATGAAGCCCGATTCGGTGTCGCGCAGGATGGCCTTGTCGCGGCTGTCCGATTTGGGCTGGGTCAGGCGCTGGATGACCCGGGCCTGGAAGGCGGCCGTGCAATCTGCCGCTTCGGTGTAGAAGGGCGGCACGGCGGGTTCGGGATGCGGCTGGGTCTGGCCCAGGACGCTGCCTGTCAGCATGGCGGTGCAGCAGGCCAGGAGGAGGTGGCGTGTTCGCATTGCCGCCACTATGGCACATCGGCGGCCGGGCTGCAGGGTGAGGGCATGCCCACTCACAGCGTCAGCGAGAACCCTTCCACCAAAGCGCCGGGCGCGGAGATGGCGCTGAGTTGCCGCTCGCCATAGGTGCCGGTGTCCTGTTGCAGCGGGGCCTGGTCGGTCAGGGCGATCAGGCGAGGGCCCAGCATGGCCAGCAGGTCGTCGTCGAAGCGCATGACGCCCAGCGGTGCCACCAGCTCGCCGTCTTCCACCCAGAAGCAGGCAAAGCGGGTCATGCCGGTGATGCGGCAATGCTGCCGGTCGCTGTAGTTCAGGTAGTGCAGGTTGCCGATGTACAGGCCTGTGCCGAGTGCGCGCAAGGCCCCGGACTCCGGCAGTTCGCCGGGGGCCATGTGCAGCGAGCGGGGTGCTTCGTCGGTCGGGGCGCCGTTGGCGGCCAGACTGTATTCGCGCGCGGAACGGGGTGAGCACAGCGCGGCCGCGTGCATGCCATCGACCACCAGCGGCACCTCGGCCGGGCGCGTGAAGCCTTCGGTGGTGAAGGCCGGCGCCGCGCCATGGCCGATGTCTTCGCTCAGGTGCACCATGGGGTGCAGCTGGATGTCGCCGCGCACCAGCCGCATCAGGGGCGAGGTGCCCACGGCCTGCTCCTTGTGGCTGAAGCCGCCCCAGGACAGCGTGCCCAGCAGCTCGGCCACGGCGGTGGGCGAGAAATAGGCGCGGTATTGACCGGGCGCCAGCATCATCGGCGGCTGGGCCAGCATGGCCAGCTGAGGCCGGCTGGCCTCGATGCGGGCGGCGAAGCTGGCCTCGTCCCAATGCGTGCCGGCCAGCAGGCTTTTGACCGCCTTGTCCGCATGCTGATAGAGGCACCAGTCGAAGCAGAAGGTGGCCACTTTGTGCCAGTTGCGCTGGCCGCGGTTGTCCGCGTGCAGGCGAACCAGCGGCCCGCCGGCATACAGGCCGACCAGGTCCAGGCCGTCGGCGTGCCGTGCGACGGCTTCGATGACGGCCTCGGCGGTGGGCAGGTCCCCGTCTTCCTCGCGCACGGTGTCGACCACGGTCTCGGGCAGCATCAGGTGCGGGTCTTCCGGCAGGCCGGGCAGCGTCTGGGTCAGCTCTTCCTGCATGGCCAGCAAGGCCTGCGTGTCGCGCGCGGCTTCGCCGCTCAGCGGCAGGGTGGCATGGGCCGAGCGCGCGCCGTCGCTCACCGTGAGCGTGGCATAGGCCTGGCACACCTGGGTGGCCTGGCGCACCTGGCCGTGGTTGAAGCGCAGGAAGGTGCTGTCTTCGGCGGCGATGTAGAGGCTGCTGCGCAGGCCCTCGGGCGTCTCCTTGAGCACGGCATCGCACTGGCCTTGCAGATGGGCGCGGTCGGTCAGTCGCATGGTGTCAGGCTCCTCCGAAGACAGCGACATCGGTGAACTTGCACACCGGCGCGGCGTGGCCCACGCGGATGATCTGCGAGGGCTCGCCCTTGCCGCAGAAGGGCGTGCCCATCACCTCGAAGGTGTCGGCATTGCCCACCATGGCCAGCGAACGCCAGAAGGTGGCCGAGATGCCGCGGTAGTTCGGGTTGCGCACGACCTCGGCCAGGCGCCCGTTGCGGACCATGCGGGCGTATTCGCAGCCGAACTGGAACTTGTTGCGCGAGTCGTCGATGCTCCACGAGCAATTGGTGTGCATCACGATGCCCTGGTCGACCGAGGCGAGGATGTCGTCCAGGCTGGCGTCGCCCGGCGCGACATTGAGGTTGCTCATGCGGTCGATGGGCGCGCGGTTCCACGAGGCTGCGCGCGTGGTGGCCACGCCACCCAGATCGTGGCCCAGCGCCTTGGCGCGCGCGTGCGAGATGGCGCCACCCAGGGGCTGCTTGAGCACGCCGCGCTCGATGATGGCCTGGCGGCTGGCGGGCAGGCCGTCGTCGTCGAAGGCGAAGCCGGCGAACTCGTGCGGCACGAAGGGGTCGTGCCAGACGTTCAGCAGCTCGCTGCCATAGCGGTAGTGGCCGAACATGTCGAGCGTCACGAAGCTGGTGCCGGCGTAGTTGCGCTCGTCGCCCAGGATGCGGTCGAGCTCCAGAGGGTGGCCGATGGACTCGTGGATCTGCAGCATCATCTGGTCGGGCATCAGCACCAGGTCCAGGGTCGCTTCGGGGCAGGCGGGGGCCATGCACAGCTCGATGGCCTCTTGGGCCACACGTGGGCCGTCCAGCCGGAAGCCCGAGCGGTCGAGCACCTCCAGGCCGCCCTGCTGGCAAAAGCCGTTGTACTGGCCAGCCGACGAGCGGGTCTGCGTGACGCCGTTGACGTGGGCCGTGGCCTGGATGGACGGCGTCAGCATCTGCCAGCGCTGGGCGATGCTGGCGCCTTCGCTGTTGACGTAGAGCTGGTTGGTGTGCACGGTCCACAGGCTGGTCTGCCAATCGACGATGCGTTCGTCCGGCCGGGTGGCGGCGCTCACCTCGCGCAGCAACTCGATCTTGTCGCGCAAGGCCATGTGGGCGCTGTCCTGGCCGACCTGGCTGTGATACAGACCGGTGGCCTGCGGCATGTCGATGAGGCCATAGTCGAAGACCGAGCGGCCGGCCGTGGCGCGGGCCAGCGCCTGGGCGCGGGCGAAGGCGGCCTTCAAGCCCGACAAGGATGTGTCGCTGGTGGCGGCATAACCCAGGCCGCAGGGCTGCCCCGGATCGCCTGCGATGACCGTGACCATGACGCCATGGTCGTGGTTCAGCGAGGGGGCCTGCGCCACGTCCTGGCGCACCAGCAGGCGTTCGTTGCGTTCGTGGACACCGCGCACCGCCCAGTGGCGAACGCCGGCCGGCGCGGCCTGTCTTGCAAGGACTTCCAGATCGTCGAGCATGAACGATTATGTGCCGGAACGTCGGCACACATGGCCATGCGGGTCGCCCCATGCGGGCAATGCAGGGGTCTTCAGGCCGGAGTGGCGTCCGGCTGGGGCTTGTCGAAGCGGTGGTTGTACGGGTCGGCGGCTTCCCGGGTGACGTCGTCCGGCGCGAAATCGTGGGTGACGACCTGCGGACAGCGCAGGCAGGCGCTGACGCCTTCCTGGGCCCACCACACGCAGCTGCTGCGGATCGCACAGCGCGGCGGCTTGGTGACGACGACGGATGCCAGCGCCACGGTGCGTGTGGCCAGCCGGCAACTGTGCTCGGCGCTGTTGAAGTGCCCGCATCTTTCGCCCGCGCAAGGCGCGCTGATCCGAAAGACCTCCGCCGGGTCGACGGGGGCGGCCATGTCGACCAGTTCCTGCGTCATGGGCAGGGGCTTGTCGAGGTAGGCCACGCTGGGCTCGGCCAGCGTGCCGCCAACCACGGCAAAGACATGGGCACCCGGCTCGTCGTGCGGGGCGCTGGGGCACATCGGTGACCGTGTGGATGCTGTGGACATGGTGGCGGCTCCCTTGGCTCAGAACTGTTGCACGTTCAGGACCAGTTCCTTCTGGTCGATGGGCTGCCACAGCCCGTAGATGATCGGCGGGCGCAGCTTGATCGACGTTGCCGTGGTGGGTTGGGCGATGGCGGCGCCGCTGACCTGCTGGGCCTGTTCAGGCGTCAGGGTGGTCATGCCGGCACGTGCGGCCAGGGCGCGTTGCACGCCCTCGGCTGCCGCGGCGGCCAGGGTGTCGGCGTTCAGCGTGCCGGCTTTCTTGCAGGGGTCTTGAGACATGATGCGATCTCCGAAATGGATGAGAGAGAAGGAAGGAAAGCGGGGCCAGGCCCCGGGGCCCCGCGGTGCAAGGCCTGGCGGCATCTTCGGGGTCGGGCCGCATGCCTCCCACCCTGAGAGTTAGGGAAGTGCGTGCCTCAGCCTAGGGGCCGCTTTGGAGGGGGCCTGATTGGGGGAGAGCCTTTGCGGCGCCGCTTGGTGATCGTTTTGGGGTGCCCATTGCAGGTTGGTCTTTCCGGAATTTTTGGGCGCTGCGGTCTGCCATAAGTCCCCGCTTTACGGACGCTTCACATTCCCTTGTCAGAATGCAGGGTCCCCCATGCCTTGCACCCCCACTCCGAAGTCCATGATGCCCAAGACGCGACGCAACCCAGGCCGATCGATGTTGTCCAGGATGCGCGCCGGCCCGTCTCGCTCTGGCCCCTCTCGCTTGCTGGCCGCGGCCCTCGTGTTGGGCGCCCTGGTGGCCTGTGGCAAGACCGAGGCGCCGCCTCCTGCCAAGCCCAAACCCAAGGTAGGGGTGGTGACGGTGAGCGCGCAACCTCATGTGGAGCGCATCGAACTGATGGGCCGCACCCGTGCCCGCCTGGTCGCCGAAATCCGGCCGCAGGTCACGGGCATCGTGCGGGCGCGCCTCTTCGAGGAAGGCAGCCATGTCAAGGCCGGCGCCGTGCTCTACCAGATCGACCCGGCTACTTTCGAGACGGCTGTGGCCAATGCCGAGGCCGGCTTGCGCAAGGCCGAGGCCAATGCCGGGCTGGCGCGCGTGAGCGAGCAGCGTCTGGCCGAACTGGTGCGGCTGCGCGCCGTGAGCCAGCAGGAATACGACGATGCCCGTGGCGCCTTGCAGGCCGCAGAGGCCGAAGTGGCTGCGGCGCGCGCTTCGCTCAAGGAGGCGCGCATCGCGCTGGAACGCACCCGCATCACCGCGCCCATCGCAGGCCGGGTCGAGACCTCGGCCGTCTCGGTCGGGGCGCTGGTGACGGCCAACCAGGCCGAGCCATTGACATTGGTGCAGCAGCTCGACCCCTTGTATGTGGACGTCAGCCAGTCCAGCGTCGAGCTTCTGCGACTGAAGCAGCGCCTGGCCCGTGGCGATCTGCGCGCGGCCTCCGGCAAGGAGGCGGCGATCCGCCTGACGCTGGAAGACGGCAGTGCCTATGCCCATGAAGGCCGTCTGCAGGTCAGCGGCGGCACGGTGGACCCTGGCAGTGGGGCCGTGACGATCCGCGCCCTGGTGCCCAATCCCGATGGCCTTTTGATGCCCGGCATGTATGTGCGCGCCAGCCTGGAAGCCGGCGTGATCGAGCAGGCGGTGATGGTGCCCCAGCAGGGTGTCAGCCGCACGCCGACCGGGCAGGCCACCGCGCTGGTGGTGGGCGAAGGCAACAAGGTCGAGCAGCGCAAGCTGGCCCTGGTGCGCACCGTGGGCACGAACTGGCAGGTGGCCAGTGGCCTGCAAGCCGGCGACCGCCTGATCGTCGAAGGCCTGCAGGCGGTCAAGCCCGGCGACGTGGTGCAGCCCGCCGAAGCGGGTCGCTGAGCGAAGGTCCAAGCCATGGCAGCCTTCTTCATCGACCGGCCGATCTTGGCCTGGGTCATCGCGATCCTGATCATGCTGGCGGGGGCCTTGTCGGTCCACACCCTGCCGCTGGAGCAATACCCCGACATCGCGCCCACCCGGGTGTCCATCAACGCGACCTACACGGGCGCTTCGGCGCAGACCATCGAGGATTCGGTCACCCAGGTGATCGAGCAAAGCCTCAAGGGCCTGGACCACCTGACCTACATGGCGTCCACCAGCAGCTCGACGGGCAGCGCCCGCGTGCAACTGACCTTCGAGGCCGGCACCGACCCGGACGTGGCCCAGATGCAGGTGCAAAACAAGCTCCAGCAGGCGCTGTCCAAGCTGCCGCAGGCGGTGCAGAGCCAGGGCGTGACGGTGACCAAGGCGGGCACCGACCTGCTGATGATCGTGGCCCTGATGTCGGAAGACGGCGAGGCCACGGGTACGGACATCGGCGACTATGTGGCCAGCAACCTGGTCGATGCGCTCAGCCGCGTCGATGGGGTGGGCGAGGTGAGCATGCGCGGCACCGGCTATGCGATGCGCATCTGGCTCGATCCGAAGCGGCTGCTGCAGCATGGCTTGATGCCTTCTGACATCCGCGCGGCGGTGCAGGCCCAGAACACCGAGGTCTCAGCCGGCCAGATCGGCGCGCTGCCGGCCGAACCGGGTCAGCAAATGACGGCCACCATCACCGCGCGCAGCAAGCTGCGGGGTGTCGAGCAGTTCAAGGCGCTGGTGCTCAAGGCCGGCGCGGACGGCTCGGTGGTGACGCTGGGCGATGTCGCCCGGGTCGAGCTGGGCGCCGACAGCTACAACACCCGCATGCGCATCAACGGGCGCACCGCGGCTGGCGTGGCCGTCTACCTGTCCAGCGGTGCCAATGCGCTGGAGGTGGCCGATGCGGTGCGCCAGAAGATCGACGAGATGGCGCCCTTCTTCCCGCAGGGTCTCAAGGCCATGGTCAGCTTCGACACCACGCCTTTCGTGCGCGTGTCCATCGAGGGCGTGGTCCACACCCTGATCGAGGCCATGGTGCTGGTCGTGGCGATCATGTACCTCTTCATGCAGAACCTGCGTGCCACGCTGATCCCGGCCATCGCCGTGCCGGTCGTGCTGCTGGGCACCTTCGGCATCCTGGCGGTCTTCGGCTACTCGATCAACACCCTGACGATGTTCGGGCTGGTGCTGGCCATCGGCCTCTTGGTGGACGATGCCATCGTGGTGGTCGAGAACGTCGAGCGCGTGATGAGCGAAGAAGGGCTCTCGCCCGTGGAGGCCACCCGCAAGTCCATGCGCGAGATCACCGGGGCCCTGGTCGGCGTGGCCCTGGTGCTGTCGGCGGTCTTCCTGCCCATGGCCTTCTTCGGTGGCTCCACCGGGGTGATCTACCGCCAGTTCTCGATCACCATCGTCTCTGCCATGCTGCTGTCGGTGCTGGTGGCCTTGAGCCTGTCGCCGGCCCTGTGCGCGACCGTGCTCAAGCCGGTCGCCCCTGGCGGGCATGCGCATGGCAGCGGGCCGCTGGGGCGTTTCTTCGGCTGGTTCAATCGCGTGTTCGATGCCGGCGCCGGCCATTACCGAACGGGTGTGTCGGGCATGCTCAGCCGCCCCAGGCGCAGCCTGCTGGTGTTCCTGCTGATGGCGGGGGTGGCGGCCTGGGTCTACCACCGCCTGCCGACCTCCTTCCTGCCCGAAGAGGACCAGGGCACTTTGCAGGTCCAGGTCAAGATGCCGCCAGGTGCCACGGCCGAGCGCCTGCAAGGCGTGATGGGGCAGCTGGAGACCTACCTCGACCAGCAGGAGGACGTGGACTTCTACACCCTCATCACCGGCGATGGCGACCAGGGGCAGGGCCGCGGCTTCATCCGCCTGAAGAACTGGTCGGAGCGGCCCAAGGCCTCACAGTCGGCTGCCGCCCTGTCGCGGCGCATGGCCAATGAACTGCGCGGCCAGATCCGTGATGCCAACATCTTCATGCTGCTGCCTTCGGCGGTGCGGGGCCTGGGGTCCAATGCCGGTTTTGCCGTGCAACTTCAGGACGTGGGCGGGCTGGGCCAGGCCGCCTTGCGCGATGCACGCGACCGCTTCCTGGATTTGGCCGATGCGCGGCCAGAGCTGTCACGAACGCGCAGCAACGACCTGCCCGAGACGCCGCAGTACGCCATCCAGATCGACGACCGCCGGGCGGCGGCGCATGGCTTGTCAACGGGCTCGGTCAACGACACCCTGTCGGCGGCCATGGGCGGCAGCTACATCAACGACTTCATCCACCAGGGGCGCGTCAAGAAGGTCTACATGCAGGGCGATGCGCCTTTCCGCATGCAGCCCGACAGCATCGAAGGCTGGTATGTGCGCAACGCGGCCGGGCAGATGGTGCCCTTCTCGATGTTCACCTCAGGCGCATGGACCGTGGGTCCGCCCCAGTTGACGCGCTACAACGGCATGTCGTCCTTCGAGCTGATCGGCGATCCGGCCGAGGGCGTGAGTTCGGGCACGGCCATGTTGGTGGTCGAGTCGCTGATGGCCCAGATGCCCAAGGGCATCGGCTACGAGTGGACGGGGCAGTCTTACCAAGAGCGGCTGGCCGGGGCGCAGGCGCCGATGCTCTATGCCATCTCCATCCTGTTCGTGTTCCTGTGCCTGGCGGCACTGTACGAAAGCTGGTCCGTGCCTTTCTCGGTGATGCTGGTGGTGCCCCTGGGCATCCTTGGCGCCTTGGTGGCCACGGCGCTGGCCGGTCTGTCGAACGACGTCTACTTCCAGGTTGGCTTGCTGACCACGGTGGGGCTGTCGGCCAAGAAC
>CAYPUS010000037.1:0-3561 GCA_964413815.1 uncultured Aquabacterium sp.
GGAAGAAGGCATTGCCCGTGAGCGGGCCGACCGCGAGGGGCTGGTGTGAGCGCCTTCTCGACCCTTCTGTCACCCCCGCCGATGGCGCCCGACGGCCTGCCGCTGGTCGAGCTCAAGATGGGGCTGGTGCTGTACCTGGCCGCGCCGCCTTCGCGTGAGACGGTGGCCAAGGTCTATGCGGCCTACATGCAGCGCTTCGGCCAGCGCATCCGCTGCTACAAGTCCACCGCATCGGGCCACTTCGTGCAGGACTGGACGCAGCAGGCGCGGCATGAGTTCGAGACGGTGCGGCTGCCGCGGCTGTATCGGCAGATGGACTGGGGCTATGTGTTCGCCGATGGGCAGGCCACCGACAGCTGGGTGTTCATGTTCCACGGCCATCGCCCGGCCTCGGAGGCGGGCAAGGCCAGCTTCCTGCGTTTCGATTTCGACCGCGATGTCGACCCGGGCCTGGTGCAGGCATGGGCGCGTGAGGTGGCGGGCCTGAGCCCATTCTTGTGGGGCAGTGGTGGCCCCTATCTGCAAACGCGCACGAATCTCCGGTATGCGAACGAGGCCAACGACATCGCCTTCGGCCTGGCTCAGCGCTACTGGGGCGTCGAGGCCCACAGTCTGGATATCACGGTCAAGCACGCCCTGGACGGCATCAAGTGCGCGAGCTGGTTGACGCTCATTGGCGATGCATGGTGTGCGCGCCATCCCGATGCGCTGGCGCAGGCGCGGGCCGCGGCCTTTTCGAGCGAGGTCACGCCCCATGGCATCTTGCTGCAGGCCTCGCCAGCGCCTTTGCTGGGCGACCGGCATCGCCACGAACGCCTGGACGGGCTGGCGGCGGTGGCCCGCGCCCTGGCGCCGCTGCAGGTGAGCGAGCACGGTGCCTTGGGCGGCACGCGCTGGACCGACGACAACACCCTTGAATACCTGCACCGCTTCGAGCGGGCATGATGCGACCGGCACCATGACACAGCCCTTGTCCTTCACCCCCACCGTGCAGCCTGCCATCGTGGCCGAGCATGTCGAGGAGGCGGTGTCGCTGCGGATGGTGCGCGCCACATTGGTAAGGGCCCCCCATGTCGACCTGCCCGCGCTGGCCCGTGCCGACGCCAGGCTGGCCGCCCACCTGGATGGCTGCGCGGTGGCAGGCGAGGTGGGCATGCGGCTGGCGATGGCCGCCTTGCAAAGCGCACCGGGCGTGGGCGAATGCTTTGTGGTGGCCGTGCGCGCTCTTGAAACGGGTGATGCGACCTTGCTGGCCGGATTGCAAGCCAGGTGCGCGCAGGAGCCTGCCTTGTTCAAGGGCCTGGGTTCGGCGTTGGGCTGGGTGTCCGCGGCGTCGCTCAAAGGTCTGGTGGCGCCCATGCTGGCGGCGCAGGCGCCCAGCGTGCGAGCCTGGGGCCTGATGGCCTGTGCCATGCACCGTGTGGCACCGGGCCCCGCCTTGCGGCGTGCCGCGCAAGACGCGGATGGCCGCCTGCGCGCCATCGCCTGGCAGGCCGCGGCCAGCCTGGGCGCATGCGAACTCGCCGAGGTGGCGCGGGACGCCGTGCAGGCACAGGCGGCGCTGTCCGGCCCGCCCGAGCCCGCCAGCCGGGCCGCGGCACGGGCGCTGACCTTGTGGGGCGAGGGCGGCAGCGATGCGGTCCGGCGTCTGCTTGTCTTGCCCGATGCGGGCCAAAGCCTGCCGCCCGAATCGACACACCGGCTGGCGATCCTGGCCTCGCCCCTCGACTGGGGACGCGACGAGGTGCGGCGGCTGGGGGCGTCGCCCGAATTGGGCATGCAGGGCCACCGCCGCATGCTGAAGGTGGCCGGCTGGCTGGGCGATCCGCAGATCGTGCCCTGGCTGATCCAGCGCATGGCCGATCCCGCATGGGCCCGGCTTGCAGCCGAAGCATTCAGCCTGATCACCGGCGCCGACCTGGATGCGGAGGGCCTTTTCCAGGCCAGGCCGCAGGAGGCCGAGGTGGGTCCCTCCGAGGATCCCGATGACGCGGACGTCGCGCTGGACGACGACGAAGGCCTGCCCTGGCCGGACGTGAAGAAGATCGCATCGTGGTGGCAGGCGCATGCCGCCCGCTTCGCGGCAGGCCAACCCCATCTGGTGGGCGCACCGCCCTCTGTGGCGCATTGCCACGAAGTGTTGTGCAGCAAGGGGCAGCGTCAGCGTGTGATGGCGGCCGAGCACCTGTGCCTGCTGCAGGCTGGCAAGGGGCAAGCTGGCAAGGGCCTGTTTCCGGTGGCCGCCCCCGCCTGGCGTCAGCAACGCTGGCTCGCCGAAGTGGCGCCGCAGGCCCTGGCCCAGGCCCGGCATGGTGGCGCCGCCCTACTGTCCACCGCTGCGGCGGCCGCATCACCATGAGCATCGACCCACGCTGGATCCTGGCCATCGTCGGCGCCATCATGTTGGTCTTGGCGTTCAAGGACTACCTGCGCGCGCGCCGCGTCACGCCGGCCGTCAGGACCCGGCTGATCGTGGCGGCCATCTTCGCGGCCGTGCTGGTGTGGTTGTCGCTGTATCCGCCAGGTGGTGGCTGAAACGGAAGCGCTGCGCGCCAGCGTTGACCGGGGGGCGAAGTGGGTGCACGCATACAGCGGCCCGCCCGCATGACTTTCGTTGATTGACCGCGCGCCTGGCCCCGGAGAGGATGCAGGGCAACGTCCCCCTGTGCATCAACGCCGATCCAACGCCGGCCCCATCGCCAATCCCAACGCCGATTCGGGGGCCTTCAGGAGCCTTCTTCATATGCATTTGCTCATCCGCGCCGTCAGCCTGGCTGGACAGCCCTTGACGCAGGCGATTTCCGCCTACTTCGATGAGCGCGGCGGCACCATCGGGCGCTCGGATACCAACACCCTGGCGCTGCCTGATCCGGAGCGTCGGATTTCGCGCCTGCAGGCCGAGGTCAGCCGCAGCGCGGATGGCTGGCGCATCCTCAATGTGGGCAATGCCAATCCCATCTGGCACAACAACCGGCCCGTGCCCCCCGGGGATGGCGTGGTGCTGCAAGAGGGCGACGAACTCCAGATCGGCACCTATGCCCTGCTGGTCAACCATTCGCAGGACGACGAAACCGCGCGCACCATCACCAAGGGGCGGGCCACCATCGATGCGCGCACCGTGATCGCCGGCTCGGGCATGGAACCCAAGACCGATTCGGGCCGCATGGGGGGCACCCCGGCGCCTGCCGTGTCCCTGTCCCGCACACTCCCACCGGCCGGCTTGCCAGGTGCCGCGTCCGCAGGGGCCTCGCCCTTTGCCGATCTGCTGGGGGATCTGGCCGCCGGCTCGGCCTCTTCGACGCCGCCGGGCGCCGGCCCCGCGCCGTCGTCGGCGTCGCCCTTCGCCGACATCCTGGGATTCGGGGGCGGTGGCGCTTCCCCGGCGGCTTCGCCTTTTGCTTCACCCGTTGGTTCGCCTGTCGCTTCACCTTCACCTTTTGCGCCGACGCCTCCTGCCGGTGCGTCCGTTGTAACGCCCGCAGCGGCCAGCCGCCTGCCGGACGATTTCGACCCCTTTGCCGACCTGTCGCAACCTGCCGCCCCGGCCGCATCCAGCGCGGG
>CAYPUS010000037.1:3571-15561 GCA_964413815.1 uncultured Aquabacterium sp.
GCTGGATGCGGCCGGGCCGGGGGGTGGCTGGGATCTGCCTCAGCCGGCCTCGACACGCGGGGCATCCGGGGCATTCAGCTCGGCATCCAAGTCGCCCTTCGACATGCCGGCCGCAGGCGGCCTGCCCGGCGATCTGGACCTGCTCGGCGGCGGCCAGGCCGCAGGCGCCCCATCGATCGACCAGCTCTTCGGCCTGGCCGGTGACAAGCCTGCTGCCGCCTCCCAGGATCCGCTGGCCGACTTTCTGCGCAAGACCGAACCCGCCACCCCCGGTGAAGCGCCCGTGGGCGCGCCGGCCAGCATCGACCCCCTGGCCCTGTTGTCGGGCCGCCAGCCTGAGGCGCAGGTGCCGGCCGCACCGGTCTTGCCCGACCATGTGCCTGAATTGAACGCGGCCATGCCACTGCCGCCTGTTGGCGCGTCCGAGCGCATGAAGGCGAGCTTCTCGTTCATGTCACCGCCCGGCGCGCGCCAGGCGGCTGAACCGCCGCCGTTCTCCGACACCTTGGGTGGCCTGGCGCCCGATGCCGCCGCGGACGACGAGGACACCCGCCCCGGGGAGCTGGGCGACCCCATCATGCCCCCCGCGGCAGCGCCCGCCCCGACGCCCGCTTCGCCTGCCGCTGCCAGCCGCGCCAGGGTGCACCAGCTGGTCGACCCTGCAGCCGAGGCACCCGTATCCGCCCCGATGGCCGTCGACACCGCGGCGGCGATGGCAAGCGATACCGCAAGCGATACCGCAAGCGATACCGCAAGCGATGCGCCGCCCGCGACAGCAACTGGCACCCCAGCCCGTAGCGCAGCGGACACCACCGCTGAGGCCGCCGCTGACACCGCCGCAGACACCGCCGCTTTATGGGCCGCCTTCTGCGAGGGCGCAGGTGTCCAGCTCCGGCCACCCCAGGGGCTCAACCCCGAGATGATGCGTGTCATCGGCCAGCTGCTGCGCAATGCCATCGACGGCAGCCTCAAGCTGGTGGCAGCGCGCACGGCCACCAAGGCTGAGCTGCGTGCCGAGGTCACCGTCATCCAGGCCAAGCGCAACAACCCGCTGAAGTTCTCGCCCGACACGCAGTCGGCACTGGAGCAGTTGCTGCAGCCGCCGATGCGAGGCTTCATGTCCGGGCCCGAGGCCGTCTCCGATGCGATGGACGACCTGCTGGGCCACACCATCGGCACCATGGTTGGCATGCGCGCCGCACTCGAAGGCGTGCTCGCGCGCTTCGAAGCCTCGCAGCTTGAATCCAAGCTGGCCAGCCACAGCATGCTCGACAGCGTGCTGCCCATGAACCGCCGCGCCAAGCTCTGGGAACTCTACCTGCAGCATTACGAGTCGGTGCGCGCCGAGGCCCAGGACGATTTCCACAACCTCTTCGGCCGCGCCTTCCTGCAGGCCTATGAAGAACAGCTCGATCGCCTGGATGCCGAAAGGCGAGGGGCGGCCCGCGCCGCCGGGCACCGCGCCTAAAAGCCCATGATGCAGATCGAAGTCGCCTGCCGCAGCGAAGTCGGCGCCCGGTCCCACAATGAGGATGACCTGAGGTTGGGCTCCTCGGGCCCGCGCCTGTATGCCGTCCTGTCGGATGGAGCCGGTGGCCACAGCAATGGCGCCATGGCCTCGGACATCGTCGTGCGCACCACGCAACTGGGCTTGCAGCGGGCATCCGTGTTCGAGCCTGCCGTGCTGGAAGCCGCCCTGGCGCAGGCCAATGAGGTGCTCAATGCGGGGCAACAGGGCCTGCGCAGCCAGCACCGCATGCACGCCACCGTGGTGACCCTGTGGCTGGACATGGACGCCGAGCTGGCCTTGTGGGCCCACGTGGGTGATTCGCGCCTGTACCGGGTGCGCCAGGGCGTGGCCGAGCAGCTCACCGCCGACGACAGCGTCGTGCAGCACATGGTCGATGCCGGCTTCATCAAGCCCGAGGAAGCCCGGCACCATCCCCGCAAGAACCAGCTGCTGGCCGCGATGGGCAGCGAAGAGCTGCCGCAGATCCATGTCAACGTGCAGCCCGAGCCGCTGCGCGATGGCGACGCCTTTCTGTTGTGCTCGGACGGCTGGTGGGACCAGCTTGACCCGCACGACATCGCGCATACGATGCACGATGCAGGTCACCCCGAGCAGTGGCTCGAGCGCATGGCCGGCATGGTCGCACGCGGGCGCATCCCCAACCAGGACAACTACACGGCAGTGGCCGTCTGGGTGGGCGATCCCTCCGAAGTCACCCGCATTGGGGGGCTGTGACAAAAGTACCTTTCATCCCCCGGGCCGCCTGTCTACAGTGGCGGCCTGCCTTCACAAAAGGACCTGTCATGAACACGTCTACGATGCTTCGCACCCTCTCCGTCATGGCCCTGAGCGCCGGCCTGACGCTGGCCCATGCGGCCGATCCTTCGACCGTGCTCAAGGGCCGCGCGGTCACCGAGGGCAATTTGGTCGACGCCTTGACGCCCGAAGAGCCGATCGTCACGCGCAGCCTGCGTGTGCAGCGCGACACCCCGGGCCAGCAGGCCGCCCGCAAGCCCAGCGCTTCGCTGCTGATCACCTTCGAGACCAATTCGGCCGAGCTCACGCCCGGCGCCAAGAAGCAGCTCGATGTGGTGGCTGCCGCGCTGAAGAACAACAAGCTGGCCGACTACGCCTTCAACGTCGAAGGCCACGCCGACCCGCGCGGCACGCACGACCTGAACCTCAGCCTGTCGCAGCAACGTGCCGAGAGCGTGCGCGACTACCTGGTGACCGCCCATGGCATCGATGCCAAGCGCCTCAAGGCCGTGGGCAAGGGCGACACCGAGCTGATGAACGCCGCCAACCCCATCGCCGTTGAAAACCGCCGCGTCACGATCGTGACCGACGTGCAGGCGCAGTAAGACGGCTCAGAGCGGGCTGCGCTGAACCTCAGGGCGCATAGCCCTTGAGGAACAAAGCCACATTGGCCTTGAGCAGGGCCGCATCCTCCTGCGGCGTGGGCGGCGTCATGCCCAGCCAGATGCGCAACTGGCCGATGTGGACGAACATGGCCAGGAACTGCTCGGCCGCGATGCGCGGCTGGGGCACACGCAAGGTGCCGGCGCGGTCGGTCTGCTGGAAGTACTCGGTCAGCGTCTGCGCCAGGCGTTCCGGCCCTTGCCGGTAATAGGCCTCGCGCAGCGGCGCCTGCGCCTCGCCCAGGTTGAACATCATGGCCTGCATGCGCGCCAGCTGCGGGTGGCGCATCAGCGTCATGAAGCCCTTGCCGAAGCGCGTCAGCACCTCGCGGGGCTGCATCGGGTCCAGCACGGGCAGCTCCGCGTGCATGGCGCGGTGCGTGCCGCGCGCCACGGCCGCCTCGAACAGCGCCTCCTTGGTGGGGAAGTAGCTGTAGACCGTCATCTTGGCCACGCCGGCCTGCCTGGCCACCTGGTCCATCGTGGTTCGCTCGAAGCCTTGCTCCAAAAACAGCTGCCCCGCCGCGGCCAGCACGCGCTCGACCCGTTCAGGGTCACGGGGGCGGCCCCGCTGGGGCGGCGTGGCGGCCGATGCCTGCGGGTTGTGCTTGGGGGCGGTGTCGGTCATGCGGAATTACGATACTTGACGGTATAGGAATGGTGGGATCCAATACGATACCCATGAGTATCGTAAATCACCCCGTGAATCGCCCTGCGTACTACCTTGTGGCCCGCCTGTTGGCGACCACCGTGCTGCTGCTGCTCGCCCCGGCCTCGGCCTGTGCGGCATCGGCCCAGGCCAACGCGCCCCGCCCGGTGTTCTGCGTGTGGGACGTGCTGGGCAAGGCGGGCGAGACCTATGCCGGCATGCAGGACTATGCCCTGGCCATGAGCCGGCATGGGGCGGACTTCGAGCTCAAGGCCTACCTGGACGAGCGCATCGCTGCCGAAGACTTTCGCACCGGCCAGTGCGCGGCCGTGATCCTCACGGGCTTTCGGGCGCGCAGCTTCAACCTGGTCACCGGCACGCTCGACAGCATGGGCTCGGCCACCGTGGTCAGGGACGGCCGTGTCGACATGGCCGCCAGCTACGGCGTACTGCACAAGATGATCCAGGTCTTCGCCACGCCGCAGGCCGCCGTGATGATGGTGCAGGGCCAGTATGAGATCGGCGGCATCCTGCCCTTGGGCGCGGCCTACCCCATCGTGCGTGACCGCCAGAACGCGCCGGTGCAGGCCATCGCCGGCAAACGCATCGGCGTCTTCGACAACGACCGCGCGCAGGGCTGGTTGGCGCACAAGCTCGGCGCGCAGCCGGTGGCCATCGACGTGACCAATGTGGCCAGCAAGTTCAACAATGGCATGCTGGACCTGACCTATCTGCCGGCGCTCACCTACCGCCCCTTCGAGCTCGCCAAGGGCATGGGCACCAAGGGCGCTTTCGTGCGCATGCCGGTGATGCTGCCGACCATGCAGATCGTGCTGGACAAGGCCGCCTTCCCCGAAGGCTTCGGCCAGGCTTCGCGGGCCTTCTGGGTGGAGCAATACGAGCGGGTGATGCAGATCGTCGGACGGGCCGAATCCAGCGTGCCGCCCACATCCTGGTACGAGCCGCAGGGCGAGGAGATCGCGCCTTACATCGACATGATGCGGCTGGGGCGCAAGCAAGGGGTGAGCGAGGGTTACTACAGCAAGCGCACGATCAACCTGCTTAAAAAAGCGCGCTGCGAGGTGAATCCGGGGGCGACGGAGTGTTTGACGCCGACGGAGGTGCCTTGAAGCCAGCGCGGCACGTTTCGGTGCCGCGCGCTATCTCGTCGAAGATCTCGCACTTTCTGCGATGCGGCACTACGGGCGCTGCTCGTGGCACTGAATCGGCGCCATCCGTCCGACTTCCAGCGTCAGCGCTGAGCCTTTGCCTCGAATCGAATACGGGCCGTTGCTGTAGTGAAAGCCAGAGGCCGTGCGTTGCTGCTGGAGTTCCAAAGGCTTGTCATGCCTGACCAGGACAGCCACCCCTTGCGCCGGAAAGTAGCGAACTTCGATTGATTCGCCCTTTTCGCATTGGTATGGCGCACGAATGACATCGCCGGGGGTGTCGGCGTTCGGCGCTGCGGTGCACGCGGCACACAGCAGCGTCGCAACGAGCAGGGAAAGGGTGATGCGTGGCATGACGCAAAGGCCTCGTTTGTGGGAGATTTTGCCAGAAGCCTTTGGCGCGGGTGCCAAGCAGAAGTAATGGCCGCCTCAGGGCGCCACTTCCTCGATGCGCACCATCGCCGCCCCATAACGCTGCTCGCAGTGCACGCCCTCATCGCAGATCGCCGGCCCCACGAAGGGGCTGCCGGCCCCGGCGTGGCTGGCCCAGCGCTGGGCGGCTTCGGCCATGTCGAACTCAGGGATCGCGTCGTTCATGTTCAGGCCCAGGCCGCTGAGATCGCGCTCGCTGGGTGAGACGATGGTGACGATGCGGTTGACGCCAGGTGGCCCGCCCGCCGTGATCTGCCAGCCCTTGCGGGGCAGCTGCACCAGCTTGTCGGCCTCGATGAGGTTGTCGCGGTCCAGGGCGTTGGGGAAGAGCAGGTAGAAGTGGTTCTGGTCGGTGCCGGCCAGGTAGACGTAGACATAGCCGGGCACGTTGGACTTGACCTGGAAGAGCAGCTTGTCCTTGCCGATCACCAATTGCGATTTGTCGGCGATGGTGTTGACCGACATCAGCGGGTCGGCGTGGCGCACGATGTCTTCGAGCGCGGCATGGACGGTGAAGGCCGGGCGTTCGGGCTGGGCCGGGATGGGCGCGGCCGTGGGTTCGGTGGCGACTGACGGCTCGGCGGGTGCCCCGGCCGATGCCGTCGGCTCGCCGGCAACGGTCGACTGTTCCGTGGCTTCTTCGGAAGGCAGGCTGTTGTACCAGACCACCCCGGCAGCGATCAGTCCCGCCAGCCCCAGCGCAGCCATGGCCAGACCGAGCTTGCCCGCGCCATCGCGGCCAGCTTGCGCATCGGCGCTCCCGCCGCCCGTGTCGGTCGAGGGGGCACCCCCTGCCGGCTTGTGCGGGTAAGGCGCGTACGAGGGCCTTGGCACAAGCAGGGTCGGCTCGAAGCCGGGGGGCGTGGTGGGCGCCTGCGCAGGGGCCGCTTGCCTGGACTGCGTGATCAGTGTGGCTGCGTCCGTGCCGGCGGGCAGGATGACCGTGCGGTCCTCGTCTTCTTCGGGCGCGGCGGCCGGCGCCACGTGCTCAGCGGGCAGCGTGGTGGCGAACAGGGCTTCGCGCAGCTGGGCCACGTTCTGCAGCCGTTGATCGGGGTGCACGGCCAGGCCCTTGTCGATGGCGGCCAGGAAGGGCGCCGAATAGCGGCCTGCGGCGGCGCTCGACACGGGTGTCATGTCGTCCTTCATCATGCGGCCGACCGAAGGCGGCGGTGCCTTGCCCAGGATGGCGGCATACAGCACCGCGCTCAGGGCATAGACATCGGTCCAGGGCCCTTGCTTCATCGAGGGCACTTCGGCGTATTGCTCGATGGGCGCGTAGCCGGGCTTGAGGATGACCGTCAAAGCCTGAGTGGCGTCGCCGATCACGCGGCGGGCGGCACCGAAGTCCAGCAGCAGCGGCTTTTGCGGGCCCAGCAGCAGGATGTTGTCGGGCGCGATGTCGCGGTGGTAGCAGTGGTCGGCGTGGATGACTTCCAGCGCGTCGAGCAGCGGCGCCAGCATGCCCTTGAGCCAGGCTTCGTCGGCAGGCTGCTTGTGCTCGCGCAGCCAGCTCTTGAGCGTGGGGCCCTGGTAATAAGGCATGACCATGTAGGCCGTGCCGTTGTCTTCCCAGAAGCGGTAGACCTTGATGAGGGCCGGATGGTCGAAGGAGGCGAGCAGCCGGGCCTCGTTGACGAAGCTGCGCATGCCCAGCGTGAAGGTCTCGCGGTGGCGTTCGGACTTGACGGTGACGCTCAGGTCATGCGCGCGCGAGGCCAGCGAGCCGGGCATGTACTCCTTGATGGCCACCGTGCGCTTGAGCTGGGTGTCCTGCGCCAGGTAGACGATGCCGAAGCCGCCTTCACCGATCAGGCCGGTGATCTCGAACTCGTGCAGGCGGTGCCCGACGGGCAGGGCGTTGCCGCTGCCGGCGTGGGCACCGCTGTTGGCGTTCGGCTTGGGTGTGTCGGCGGCTTCAGGCTGGCTCATGAGCGGTGCGCGAGGAAGAGCGCGCAAAGCGGCGCGTGAAAGGGCGCGTGAAAGGGCGGCGGAGTGAACGTGCGGCTTGGCATGGGCGCTCAGGTGTCGTCGTCAAGGGGGCTCACCAACTGCCTTGCAGCAGCTCGATGAATTGATCGGCGCCCGGCAGGCCCGGACCCATGCTGAGGCTACCACTGCCATGACCCGAATCGGGCAGCCACCACAGGCTCTGACCCTGCGCCTGGGTGTGCAGGTTCTGGCCCGCCACACCTTCGAGCCATTGGCTCAGGCTGGACTGGGGCGGGCCTTCATAACGGTCGCGCCCGATCAGGCGCTGCAAGCTGGGGTTGCCCACGGGCGGGCTGGCACGCCAGGCCGGCGCCGCCAGCAACTGTTGCTCGAAGGCCTCGACGTTGACGCCCGCCTGCAGCGTGCCCATGGCCGCCAGGGCGACATGGTCCATCCAGCGCTGCACGGCGGCGTGGTCCGCGCCGGAGTCGGGCGCGCAGGCGCTGGGCTGGGCCACGATCAGGGGGAAGTAGCGGCCCACGTTGTCGACGCTGGGCATCATCACGCCCAGCCACCAATGCGGGCCGGCGATGCCGGGGCTCCAGGCAAAGCGCCAGATGGGCGCGGTCAGGTAGGTGTTGAGCCAGCGTTCGCCAAGCTGCTGACGGCTGGCCTGCAGCCCGCGCGAGAGCCATTCGTCGCAACGCGAGACGAAGGCTTGCGGCAGGCGCCTGGCACTGAAGTCGCCCAGCGAGGCGATCTTGCCGAACCAGCCGCATGCGGCGGTGGACGGCGCCAGAGAGGGGAGGCCGCCGGCCCCCTGAGGGCCCGGAGACGGCGCGGTGTCACCGCCGTGCATCACAGGCCTCCCGGGCAGGAGAAGCTGCCAAGCTCGGGCAGCCTGAAGGGGTTCTGCACGCTGCTGGCGGTGACGGTGAAGACCGTCTTGCGCCCGCCGACGTTGAAGCCGACGTTGAAGCGTTCAGCCGAGCCGGCCGGCGACAGCTGCATGCGGTCGAACAGGCGGAACAGGGCCCAGGGGCCTTCTGCCACGATCGCGTTGTCGGTGGCCGTGGCGGGCGCCACAGACAGGCGCACCAGCGAGCTGCCGCGCGGGCCCGGCCATTGCACCGTGGTCGCGATCTGCGGTCCATGGGCATAGCGCACCAGCTGGCCATCGACATCGAGCGTGAACTGCGTGATGGACGGGTCCATCTCGAAAGGACGGAACTCCAGGCGCAGGGCGGGCACATTGCCGCCAGCGCGGAAGAAGGTGTCGCGGATCACGGCCGCGCGCTGGAACTGCGCCAGCGTGCCGGTGTCGGTGCCCATGGTCGCGCCATCGACCTGCCGGAATCGCCAGGGGCGCGCCGAGGTGTCGACATAGCGGGCCAGTTGCTGCTGGAAGAAGCTGTCCATCAGCCCGCCTGGCGCGAACATGCGGGCGAAGTCCTCGGGCGTCACATCGCGGCTGCTGCCGCGCACCAGCGGGTAGCGTCCGGCGATGGCCTGCTGGCAGAACTCACCGATCTGCGACTTGATGGCCTGGCCGAGGTTGGCGCGGGTGGCATCCAGCGCCGCCGCGGTGCCGCTGACCGACAAGGTGTTGAGCAGCGAGCGCAGCGGCTCGGGCAGGCGCGCGGCCTCGGCCTTGACCTTGTTGGGCACGTCGCTGGGCGGGGGCGCGTTGCCCCCTTGCACGGCCGTCTCGGTGGCGGTCAGCAGCGTGTAAACCTCGTTGATCAGGCCTAGTGTGGCGTCGATGGGGGCGGGCGACTTGCCATCGGGGCTGCGCACCAGCTGGCGCAGCGCGACGAAGCGGTCGTCGACGATGGCCTCGATGCGGCGCCCATCGGCCACGGCTTGCGGCTGCGGGCGGTCGCCAAAAAGGCGGGCGAGCTGGTCACGTGATTTCTCCAGGGCGCTTTCTGCCTTGTCCTGCGCCTTGTCGAGCAGCGACTGGCTCTCGGCCAGGCTCAGCGTGGTCTCGTGCGACATCGCCAGCAGCAAGGGCTTGAGCGGCGATTCGGGGCTGGAGAGCACACGCGCCATCTGCACGGCCTTGGGCAGGCTGTCCGAAGGCAGCATGCGCACATCACCGATGAAGGCTTCCCACAGCACCGCGTACTCGGTCAGGTAGAGCTGGCGCACTTCATCGGTCAGGCGGCCCAGCGCGGTGGGGTCGCGCAGCGACTGGGCGCGGGCGCTGTCGGGCACGCCCAGCACCCAGCCTTCTTCTTCGCTGAGCTGTTGCGTGGCGCTCTCGACCTGCGGCTGAAAGCCCTTGTGGTAGCCATCGAAGGTGAACAGGCCCGGCACGCCCTTGGTCAGCGGGGCGCCGCTGGCCCGCTGGAAGACCAGGCCGGCGCTGCTGCCCGCGGCCTTGGCGACGGTGAACTCGGGGATGTCTTCGCCGACGCCCTGCAGCTTCAAGCGGTGGTAGACGCGCTCGGCCAGCGGGATGGCGATCAGGCGGCTGCGTGTGCTGGTGATGAGCTGGCGGTCCTCCGGCAGGGGCGAGACGGCCGGCCCTCTGGCAAGCAGGTCATCCAGGTAGCCGACCAGCTCGGCCCGCTGCGCCGTGGTGACCGTGCGCGGCAGGTTCGTGTCCCAGTCGGCCAGGAAGTAGGCCTTGAGCGCCTTGGGATCGAAGTGCTGCGGGTCGTGCAGCATGATGTAGGCCTTGAGGGCCTCGTACTGCAGTTCAGGCTGGTCGATGCTGCTTTTGACCTGGTCCTCCACGCGCAAGGCGATGCGCGGCAGCAGGGCGTCGACCAGCATGCGCTCATAGGCCTGGCGCGAGGCCGAGTCCAGCTTGCGGCCCTGGTACAGGCCCCAGCCCAGCGACCAGGGCACCTCGCGGTCGCTGTCGCCCACGGCCAGATCGCGCGTGGCCTGCAGCGCCGGCATCAGCACCAGCAGATCAGAGGACGCGCGGTTGGGCGTGGTCTGCAGCAGGCTGCGCACCGCCTGCTCGCGCGCGCTGACTTCGCGCACATAGGCCTGGTTGTTGACGTAGCTCACGCCCCAGGCGATCAGCAGGGCGCTGGCCAGCAGACCGATGCCCACGTACCCGGCCATGGCCAGCATGGCGCGGCGTTTCTCCCACTTCAGGTTGGTGCCGCCCAGTTCGCTTTCGGCGAACACGACATCGCTGAGCAGGCGCTCCAGGAAGAAGGCCTTGCCACTGGCCTTGTTGGGCGGCAGCACGGTGCGCTCGAGCCGGTAGCTGCGGGCGATCTGGCCAAGCATGCGGTCCAGGGGCGTGCCTTCCTGCGTGCCGCTGATGAAGTAGACGCCGCGGATCAGCGGGTGCTGCTCGAACTGAGAGGGCGAGAACACATCGTCGACGAAGGCCTTGAGCACATTGCGCAGGCCGCCGAACTGCTGCGGGAAGGCGTAGATGCGCGCACGGCGGGCCGGGTCCTGCTCAAGTTGCAGGCGGTCGATCAGGCCATCGCTCAGGCGCCTTTCAAGGGCGTCGAATTCGGTGCTGAAGCGCGATGCATCGCTGTGCTGGCGGGCGTCGAGCGGGAAGGTGAAGCCCCAGGGTGTGGCGCGCGTGTCGCGGTCGATCTCGCCCAGCGTGTCCATGAAGCCCGACAGCAGGTCGCACTTGGTGACCATCAGGTAGATGGGAAAGCGCACGCCCAGCTGCTCGTGCAGCTCCTGCAGGCGGGCACGCACGGCGGCGGCCTGGGCCTGGCGCTCGGCGGCCGACTTGGTCAGCAGATCGGGCACCGAGACGGTGACCAGCACGCCGTTGACCGGCTGGCGCGGGCGGCTGCGCTTGAGCAGGTTCAAAAAGCCGTTCCAGGCGGTGCGGTCGTCGGCCTGGTTGCTGTCTTGCGTGGTGTAGCGCCCGGCGGTATCGAGCAGCACGGCCTGGTCGGTGAACCACCAGTCGCAGTTGCGCGTGCCGGCCACGCCGGGCAGGCCTTGCGCGCCCTGGCCGGGTGCGGCCAGCGGAAAGCGAAGCCCCGCGTTCAGCAACGCCGTGGTCTTGCCCGAGCCCGGCGCGCCGATGATGATGTACCAGGGCAGCTCATAGAGGTAACGCTTGCCGGCGCGGGCCTTGAGCCCGGCCCACAGGCCTTTGGGGCCGCTGGCGCGGCCATCGAAGCGGGCGTTCTTGAGCGTGTCCAGGCCCTTTTCGAAGCGTTCGCGCAGCAGCTTGACTTCGGGGCTTTCGGGTTCGGCCTCGGCGCCTTTGGCTGCCGGCGCGATCAGCTGCTTGATGACCTGCCGGTTGACCTGACGGGCGCGGATCGCCCCGATGACCTTGACCAGCAGGTAGCCGCCGACGATCAGCCCGATGAGGATCAAGCGGGACGAGACCGATTCGAGCGGGCGCACCGTGCCGATGGCCACCAGCGGCCCCACCACCCAGATGAGCAGCGAGATGGCCAGCAGGCCGATGCAGGCCAGCACCCAGCCGTTGAAGAGGAATGACAGCAGCTTCTTCATGCTTGGGCCTTCATGGCTGGGCCTTTGTGGCGCCGTCCTCCGCGGTGCCATCGGTGTCGCCTCGGGCGACGAACAAGGTGACCTCGACGCGGCGGTTGAGCGCGCGGTTGGCGGCGGTGGCGTTGTCGACCACGGGCTCGCCATCGGCACGGCCTTCGGCGCGGATGCGCGTGGCCGCCACCCCGTTGTGCTCAAGCAGTTCGCGCACGGTGTCCGCACGCTCTTGTGACAGGTGCCAGTTCGAAGGGAAGCGCATCGAGCGGATGGGCTGGTTGTCGGTGTGGCCGGTCACCAGGATGTTGCCCTGTACGCGCACCAGGGCCTGCGCGATGCGGGTCATGATGGCTTCGCGGTCGGGCGAAAGCGTGGCGCTGCCGGCGTCGAACAGGCCATCGCCGCGCAGGGTGATGACG
>CAYPUS010000038.1:0-15264 GCA_964413815.1 uncultured Aquabacterium sp.
GCCGTGGCCCGCAATGGCGCCATCGGCAAGGACAACGCGCTGCTGTGGCGCCTGCCCGAAGACCTCCAGTTCTTCAAACGCACGACCCTGGGCTGCCCTGTCATCATGGGCCGCAAGACGCATGAGTCCATCGGCCGCCCGCTGCCGGGCCGGCGCAACATCGTCATCAGCCGCAACGAAGGCTGGGCGGCCGCAGGCGTGGAGCGGGCTTCGTCGCTGCAAGCCGCGCTGGCCCTGGTCGCCGATGCCGAAAAAGCCTTCGTGATCGGCGGCGCGCAAATCTATGCCGAAGCCCTGCCCCAGGCCGACGAGATCGTGCTGACCGAGATCGACCGCGACTTCGAAGGCGATGCCTTCTTCCCGACCTGGGACAGGTCGCAGTTCAAGGAAGTCGCACGCGAGACGCACCATTCACCCGCGCCGAACGACTTCGATTACGCCTTCGTGACCTACCACCGCGGCTGAGGCGGGGCGACCTTCGCAAGGTGCATTCACGGGCCACCCACCGCACGCATGTGGGGTATGGGCAGGCGTTGGGCTTATGCTCCCGCCCATGCACTCCGACACCGGCACAGCGCGCCTGACCCACTTCGATCTGCTGGCACTGGGCTTCATGACCTTCGCCCTCTTCCTGGGCGCCGGCAACATCATCTTTCCGCCCATCGCCGGGCTGCAGGCCGGCGAGAACCTGTTGCCCGCCGCGCTGGGCTTTCTCATCACCGCAGTGGGCCTGCCCTTGCTGACGGTGGTGGCGCTGGCGCGTGTGGGGGGCGGCATGCCCGCCCTCACCTCGCCGCTGGGCCGCGCTGCCGGCACCTGCCTGGCGGTGGCCGTCTACCTGGTCATCGGCCCGCTGTTCGCCACCCCACGCACGGCGGTCGCCTCCTTCGAAGTCGGCATCGCACCTTTCAGTGGCTCACAGCCCGCAGCCCTGACGGCCTACAGCAGCCTCTTCTTCCTGGTCGTGTGGGCACTGGTGCTCTTTCCCGGGCGCCTGATCGACACGGTGGGCAAGGCCATCACGCCGGTGCTCATCGTGGCGCTGACCTTGCTGGG
This sequence comes from uncultured Aquabacterium sp., assembly GCA_964413815.1. Taxonomy (GTDB): domain Bacteria; phylum Pseudomonadota; class Gammaproteobacteria; order Burkholderiales; family Burkholderiaceae_C; genus Aquabacterium. The sequence goes on from CAYPUS010000038.1 coordinate 1,057, forward strand.
CGTGGCTGGGCTGTTCATGCCGGCCGGGCCGGTTGCCGCGCCGCAGGGTGACTACATCACCCAACCCTTCTTCAAAGGCTTCTCGGAGGGCTACCTCACGATGGACGCCCTGGGCGCACTGGTCTTCGGCGTCGTGATCGCCACAGCGGTGCGCGACCGCGGCGTGCGCGATCAGGCCCAGGTGACACGCTATGCCATGGTGGCCGCGCTGATCGCCGCTACAGGCCTGGCCCTGGTCTACCTCTCGCTCTTTTACCTGGGTGCGGGCAGCGATGTGCTGGCCCACGGCGCCAGCAACGGCGGCGAACTGCTGACCCGCTATGTGCGCCACATGTTCGGCGCCCCGGGGCTGGCGCTGCTGGCCCTGGTCATCGTGCTGGCCTGTTTGACCACGGCGGTGGGGCTGATGACCGCCTGCGGCGAGTACTTTGGCGAGCTGCTGCGCCTGCCCTACCGCCCGGTGGCCACGGCTTTCGTGCTGGTCAGCTGGCTGGTGTCCAACGTGGGCCTGACACAGCTGATCCAGTTCTCGGTGCCGGTGCTCATGGGGCTGTATCCATTGGCCATCGTGCTGGTGGCGCTCAGCCTCACAAACCGCCTTTGGCGAAACCCGCGACGGGTGATCGTGCCGGTCATGGCGGTCACGCTCGTGTTCGCCATTGCCGATGGCCTGACGGCCGATGGCCTGACGGCCGCCGGCCTGGCCGGCCGGGTGGCGCATGCCCTGGCGACATGGCCCCAAGATGGCTTGCCCTGGCAGTTGCTGCATGCGGCCGAGCAGCACGTCGGCGGTTTCTTCCGGCGCCTGCCTTACGCCGAGGTGGCAATGGCCTGGCTGGTGCCTGCAGGGCTTGCCCTGGCCGCCGCCGCTGCCGCGGATCGCCTGCGCCCGCCGCCACAAAAGCTGGCGCAAGGCACGGGCGGTCAGGGGCAATAGCGCGGTTCAGCCCACAAACTTCCCCGCCTTGAAGTCGGCCACAGCCTGAAAAATCTCTTCATTGCTGTTCATCACAAACGGCCCGTACTGCGCGATCGGCTCGTTCAAGGGCCGGCCCGCAATCAGCAAGACCCGCGTCTCGCCTTGCGCTTGCAGCACCACGCCATCGTGCCCGGCCTGGTTCTTCAAGATGGCCATGCGCTGGGACGGCACGACGGCATCGCCCAACAAAGCGTGCCCACGGTAGACATAGACAAACGCGTTGTGCCCCTCTGGCAAGGCCTGCGCCAAACGCGCCCCGTCCGGCAGATGCAGATCCAGGTACAAGGGCTGGGTGGCATCCCGCTGCACCGCACCCGCCACGCCATGGCTCTCGCCAGCGATCACGCGCACCGTCACGCCTTCCGGCGTGGTGAATTCAGGGATTTCGTTGCCCTGGATATCGCGGTACCAGGGAGCCCCCATCTTGTCTTCGGCCGGCAGGTTCAGCCACAGCTGAAAGCCTTCCATCCGGCCCTCTTCCTGCTCAGGCAGCTCGGAGTGGACAATGCCGCGCCCGGCTGACATCCACTGCACGCCACCGTTTTGCAGCAGCCCCTCATGGCCCGCGCTGTCACGATGGCGCATGCGCCCCGCGATCATGTAGGTGACTGTCTCGAAGCCGCGGTGCGGGTGATCGGGGAAGCCGCCGATGTAGTCGTCGGGGTTGTCCGTTCCGAACGCATCGAGCATCAGGAAAGGGTCCAGCCTGCGCTGCAGGTTCTGGGTCAACACACGGGTGAGCTTGACACCCGCTCCATCCGAGGTCGCCTGCCCGGCGATCTGGCGCTCGACCTCGCGCGGTCGCGTGACCGGCACGGCCACGGGGCTGACCTGCCCGCCCGAAGGGTTCATCACGGTGGTGCTCATGCTCATCAACTCCTTGTGTCACAGCACCAGTGCGGCGGCAGTCGTGGCTTTGGCTCAGCTAGCCACACGGTCCCTGAGCCGCAGCGCTGCACCGGTATAACGGTCCAGCGAGTATGCCGACTCGAACTGCACCGCGCAGGACTTTTCCATGTTGTCCCAGCTGTCGAGCAGTTCATAGCCCAGCGCCTCCAGTTCCGCAAAGAACGCGTCCTTGCGCTGGATGTGATAAGGACAAAAAGCCTTGGCGATGCTTTGCACCGTCCAGAAATCCTTCGTCTCGTGCAATGGCAGCAGGTTGAGCAGCAACCAGCGGGGGCGCCGGCTCACGGCGGACAGGCGTGCCGCCAAGGTCTCAGGCAGGTACTGCAGGCACCCTGACGAAAACAGCAGATCCGCCTCTTGCACCTCTTCGAAGCGCTCGGTGAACTGGAGGACGCCGGCCTGATCCCGCTCACGTGCCAGATATTGACCAGCGGCCACCACCGCGGCCACATCGCAGACCCGCCAGCTGATGCCTTCCGGGTAGCGCAGGTAGCGCTGGTAGGCGTAATAACTCACCCCGACATGACCGCCGAGATCGAACACATGGCGCACGCCTTGGGCAAAAGCCTTCTCCAGCCACAGCATGGCGGGATAGTCGCTGGGAAACACGCGCTCGATGCGATCGCGGTAGAGCGCCGCCGCACCCGCATTGTCATAGCCCAGCGGCAGCGAAGGCGGCGCTGCCTGACAGGCCTGCGCATAGGTGTCGTACACCCCACGGCAGGCGCCGCCATAGGCACCCTGGGCAAAAGCCTCGTCGAAGCGGCGCTGGCGCAGATGTACCACGGGCGGCAAAGTTCCCGCCCGGTCCACCATCGCGTGAATGCGTTCGATCATTCCTGTCCTCCATGGATTTGAATCAGACTCCGATTATTCGGAGTTCAGAGGACGGGCGCACTCCCTTGGTTGTAACCCCATGGGTATGGCGAAGCCGTCAATTCGCCAGGCGGAAGGCCTGCGCCATGCGCTGCTGTTCACGTGCGGGGATGTGCAGCGAATCTGCAATCGTGCGCCACTGCCGCACCATGCTCTGGCTGTGCGCGATGAGGGCATCAGCCTGACGTTTGGGCACCCGAAAATACGCCGCCACCGAGCGTGCCAGCTCCAGGTCCAGCGCGTTGTCCGCCTCGCTCACATTGAGTTTGAGCCCGTGCGCGTGCGCGACCGGGTTCATGTCATAGGCCTCGGCCAGGCGCCAGCCTTTGCCGGGCTCAAGAAGGAAGCCATGGTTGCGCAAATGATCGTCGGCGTTGGACACCAGCATATTGAACACAATGCGGGTCCACAGTTCCTGCAGGTCAGCCTTGGGCTGCGCGCCATGGTCGATCAGCACACGCGCGATCTCCAGGTAGCTTGCCCCCGTCGAGGCATCGTCACCATCCTGATGGCCTGTGAGTGTCATGGCCGAAGCAAAGTGCAGGCGGCGCCCTTGCGCCGTCCGATCGAAGCGCTTGACAAGGAAGGTGTGGTGAGGATTGGCGAAGCGCCGCGCAAGACTTTGCGGGACGCGCAAGCCGCATGCGCGGGCGAGCGTCTGGACCAGCAACTCCCAGGCGCCGACATCATGTGCGTCGCGCACACTCGGAAACTTGGCGATCCACAGCCGCCCTTCGGGGTCCACCACGCTGGCCTTTGGCCTGGCGCCACCCAGCGATCCCCCTGGTGCGATCAGCATGCGAAGCCAATCGCCGCCTGCCGCGGCCGTGTTCTCTTCATCGCGCTCCAGCGCCAGGCTGGCCGCTTCGAGCTCACGCAACTGCACGAACGGCGGCGCGGCCACGCCGTGCTGGTCATCCAGAAAGCCGCCCTGGTCGTCGCGCCGCAAACGCAATGCGCCGACGCGAAAGGCATCGTGCACGCCCAACAAGTAGTCGGACTCGTACAGACGCGCATGGGCTGGCACCTCGCCCGCGCGCTTGCGCCGCTCCAGCCGCCGCTGCATCAGCAGGCGTCCCCATCGATCTGGGCTGGCGTCCGCAAAGACGCCGAAGGTGGCGTGACCCTGCGGGGGATGCTGCCGCCCGGGATAAAGGCCCAGGCGCGGATCAAGCTGCAGATTGGCCATTGCCGGATGTGCCAGCGCCTTGGCTTCGAACTCGAACTCGAAGACCTCCCGGCCCGACCCGCGGCGCGCATGAAGCTCGCCGATCCGCAGGGGGGCGTCGAGACCATCCCAATCGGCATAGATGGCGATGCGCGTCATGCCGCCCCCTTATCTGCGCCGTCCGGACGGCGGCGCCCCTGGCGGGGTCAGTAATTCGGCAAGGGTCTGAGCACTGGCAAATCCGCTTTGCCAGGCCCAGTCATCCGGCGGCGCGCCTGCATCGCGCAGGGCCTGCGCTGTCGTGCCGGGCGCCTCCTGCGCGGTGAGCACCGCCATGGCTTCATGCTGGTGTGCTGCAGCAGCGGGGCCGGCCAGCATGGAGCCGGATGAACCCTGGCGGGACACCTGGGCTGGCCTCCCCCGCCGACTGGCCGGCAACTGCGCATCCTGAAGTTCGCGCCCCTGGAGGTCTGCCTCGGCCAGCAGGCCGATGTCCTGCTCCAGGCCCAGCACCTGCATGACGGCCACATAGGCGCCGATCGTCACGCCCGCGCCGCCGTGCTCAAGGCTGCGCAGCGTCATGGGCGCCATCCCCGCCCGCTCGGCCACCTGTTTGGCCGTCAACCGGCGGCGCAGGCGCGCCAGACGCAAACGCTCGCCGAACTGACGCAGCAGTTCCTCGGTGGCGGGCAACAAAGGGGCGGTTTTCTTGGCCATGGTGTCATTATTTTAGCCTTCATTCCCCATAAAAGCCAAAATAACATCATGTCACAGGCACGGTTCCGGCGTTATTCTGGCAACAATCTTCTCATTTCGCCAGAATATTGACATCACTTCATCATGTAACCCCGTCCCGACTGACTGAGGGCCCCATCGTGGGCTGCAAGGCGCAGCGTTTTCTCTCAGAATGAGCCCACATAGGCTCCGGCACACGCGGGCGCCGAGGCTTAAAATCAAAAATCCTTTTCAAATCAATAAGCTAGGAAACAAAGTGCGCTTAGCCACCTGGAACGTCAACTCCCTGGCCGTGCGCCTGCCCCAGTTGCTGGACTGGCTGGCCGCCAACCCGGTCGACGCCATCGCGCTGCAGGAAACCAAGCTCACGGACGACAAGTTCCCGCACGAGGCCCTGGTCGAAGCCGGCTACCACGTGCAGTGGTTCGGCCAGAAGACCTACAACGGCGTGGCCCTGATCAGCCGCCAGCCCGCCACCGACATCGTCAAGAACATCACCGGCTTCGCAGACGAACAGGCGCGCGCGATCGCCGGTACCCTGAAGGACGAGGCCCTTGGCGAAGTGCGTGTCATCGGCTGCTATTTCCCCAATGGCCAGGCGCCCGGCAGCGACAAGTTCACCTACAAGATGAACTGGCTGGCCGGACTGCAAGCCTGGCTGCGCGATGAGCTGGCCCGCCACCCTCATGTGGTGCTGATGGGCGACTTCAACATCGCGCCCACCGATGCCGATGTCTACGACCCTGTCGCCTGGGCCGGCCAGATCCACTGCACTCCTGAAGAGCGGGCTCAGTTCCAGCAGCTCATCGAGATGGGCTTCGTCGATGCCTTCCGGCTGTTCGAACAGCCTCCCAAGCCCTGGAGCTGGTGGGACTACCGCAACCTGGCCTTCCGCAAGAACCAGGGCCTGCGCATCGACCACATCCTGGTGAGCAAGGCCTTGCAGCCCCGCGTCACGGCCTGCGTGATCGACAAACTGCCGCGCAAGAACGAGCGCCCCAGCGACCACGCGCCGGTCATCGTCACACTGGGTTGAATCGGCGGCGGCCGGCCCGGCCAAGCCGCGCGGACGCTCAGCCTTGCAGCAGTTTGCGCAAAGGCGCCGGCAAGCCCCAGTTGCCCAACTCGGCCTGCGGCACCCAGCGGCCCGATGCCTCCAGGGCATGCAGCCGTGCCTGCACCCGCGCCGCCGCGTGCGCATCGCCCACCTGCACGCGCCGGGGGTGCAGATACCAATCGAGGTGCGTGAGCACGTGCTTCATGCGCGGCTGCACCTCGATCCGGGACGCGCTTGCCTCACCGCCCACCATGGCCGAGACATCCTCGTCGCTGGCCAGCAGGGGCAAGGTCCACAAGCCGGCCCACACGCCCGTCTCGGGCATCTGCTGCAGCCAGACCTGATCCTGCCACTGCAGCCACAACCACCAGTTCTCGCGCTCGCCGCGTTTGAGCTTGCGTGTCTTGACCGGCAGGCGCTCGGGATCGCGCTGGCGGGCCACACACAGGTCCGACCAGGGGCACATCAGGCAGCTTGGCTTGCGCGGTGTGCAGACCGTGGCACCCAGGTCCATCAGTCCTTGCGTGTAGGCGGGCATGTCTTCGGCATGCTCGGGCAACACGGCCTGGGCGGCTGCCCACAAGGCCTTCTCGTTCACGCGCAGGGACAGGTCCTGGTCCCACCCCAGCACGCGGCTGAGCACGCGCTTGACGTTGCCATCCATGATGGAGATGCGCTCGTCGAAGCAGAAGGCCGCGATCGCCGCGGCCGTCGACGGGCCGATGCCCGGCAGGGTCTGCAAGGCCTCGTGGCTGGCTGGAAAGCGCCCCCCATGCAGATTCACCACATCCTGGGCGCAGCGATGCAGGTTGCGCGCGCGGCTGTAGTAGCCCAATCCGCTCCACAAGGTCAGCACCTCGTCGAGCGGCGCGGCGGCAAGCGCCCGCACATCGGGAAAGCGCGCCAGGAAGCGCGCGAAGTAGCCCAGCACCGTGCTCACCTGCGTCTGCTGGAGCATGATCTCGGACAGCCACACCCGGTATGGGTCGCGGATGCGCTGCCACGGCAGGTGATGGCGCCCCTCCTTGCGCTGCCACGCGACCAGGCGCTCAGGCAGGATGGGGTGTACCTGCCGCGCGTGTTGCAGCAGGCGAGCCGGCGTCACGTCACTCATTTACGCAGGCTTCAGGTCCAGGGAGATGTTCTTCATCAGCGCGACCCCGGCTTCAGCGGGATCGGTGGCCTCGCCCTGCCCCGCTGCGGACGACGGCAAGGTGTCGGCGCTGGCCTGGGCCACCAGCTCATCGATCAGCGCAGTCAGCCGGGTCTGCAACTGCAACACGCGCTCGTCCTGCGCCTGCACTTCCTGCAGGCGGGTGTCGAGCTCGTTGGAGGCCGACTGGATGCGGTCCAGCGACTCGTAGCGGCGCTTGAAGTTACGGCGGCGTTCGCGCAGTTGGCTGTCCACTTGCGCCGAAGCCGTCTTGTTCCACAACTCGATGTCGTTGCTGACGGTTTCGAAGACCACGCGCAGACGCGAGATCAGCATGCGGCGGAACTGCTCCTGGAAGCCCGGCTGCGCGAGGCGGAAGGCCTGGCTCAGGCCCAGGTACTGCACGTAGTTGCGCTCAATGAGGTTGAGGTCATCGGTGTACTTGCGCACATCCAGGGGCACATCGGCCACCAGGCTGAAGCCGAACTCGGCGTTGAGCTTGGAGAACGATGCCACCAGCATCGCGTGGATCTCGTCATTGCGCTGCTGGGCCTGCTCGATCAGGTCGCGCAGGCGGCCGCACAGGTCGATGAAGGATTTCTTGGCACCCAGCGGCAGCCAGGATCCCCCCAGCACCTGCTGCAGCACGTCGACTTCCTGGCGCAAGCGATCGGCCGACAGGTCGTGCAGCACATTGCGCAGCATGCGCGCGTGCACGCTGCGCATGGCCTGCAGGCGCGCCGTGCACTGTTCGAACTCGGTGGCCTCGGCCTGCACGCGCTGCAACATCAGCTGCACCTTGCCGCTGCTCTTGCCGCGCAGGCCGCGCAGCTCATGCAACTGGTCCGCGCACAGGCGGCGCATTTCGCCGAAGCGGCGCATCAGCTGTTGCTGGAACTGCTGGGCCCCACCCACGGCGGCTTCGGCCAGGTTCTCGCGGCGGCGCGGCAGCAGCCCTTCCGACAAGGCGTTCTCGAAGGCCTCCAGACGGCTTTCGCTCAAGCCGGCCTGGTTGCCGCTCAGGCGTGCGGTCAGGGCCTGGCGCGCCGAGATCGGGAAGACGTGCTCGGTGGGGATCTCCAGCGTCTGGGCCACGCTCTGGCATTGGCGCAGGATGGTCTGCTCCACCTGCTCGGGCGTGCTCAAGGGGTCGGCCAGCGAGTCGATCTTGTTGAGCGCGACAAAACGCGCCAGCGCGGGCCCGCACAGGTGGTCGCGCCAGATGGACAGATCGGACTTGGTCACACCCGTGTCGGCGCCCAGGATGAAAACGGTGGCATGGGCTTGCGGCAGCAGACCCAGGGTGAGCTCAGGCTCCGTGCCAATGGCGTTCAGGCCAGGGGTGTCGAGCACCACCAGGCCGCGCTTGAGCAGCGGGTGCGGCAGGTTGATGCGCGCGTGGCGCCACACCGGCACCTCCACGGTGCCATCGGCCTGCAGCGGGGGGTTGTCCTCCGGCCGTTCAGGGTCCCAGAAACCCAGCCGGCCGGCTTCTTCCTGCGTGACATGGCGCGTGCGCATGACCTCGGCCAGCGCCTGGGCCATGCCCTCGGGGTTGGACAGGTCCAGCTCGACCCAGGTCCAGGCCTTGGGCTGGCGGCGATACTCGGCCAGCGACGGCGCTTCCAGGCGGGTTTCGATCGGCAGCAGGGACAGGCCCACCGGGTCCTCGGCGTCATAGCCCAGCTCGACCGGGCACATCGTGGTGCGGCCCGCCGAGGCCGGCATCATGCGCCGCCCCTTGTCGGAGAAAAAGATGGCGTTGATCAGTTCCGACTTGCCACGCGAAAACTCGGCCACGAAGGCCACCATCAGCTTCTCGCCGGACAGGCGGTGGCGCATGGCCTCGAACCACTCCGCGGACGCGTCATCGAGCAGGTCGTGTTCGCGCGCGAAGCGTGCCAGCGAGGCCAGTTTGGCATCGGTATCGGCACGCCACTGTCCTAGAGCATCCAGGTGGCTGGCAAAGGTCGGCATCATGAATTTGATCCTATCTCAAGCCAAGGCATCCCATATAGAGCGATGCCCTCCAGTTGGGACAAAAAGTACAGAGAAAGTACAGCGTTATTGGCAAAGCACCACGGCTGTCACTTTTTCTGACAATTGGCGCAATAAAAGGTTGAGCGTTGACCCTGAGTCAGCCGCCGCACCGATTGCTGGCAGATCCGGCATGGCTGCCCTTCTCGGCCATATACCTGGGTGGCCAATTGAAAATGGCCCTGGCTGCCATGCGTGTCCTTGAAATCCCGCAGGCTGGAGCCCCCCATCGCCACCGCCTGTCCCAGTACCGCGCGCACCTCGTCCAGCAGTTTCTGGCAACGCGGCCGGCTCAGCCGCCCGGCGGGCAAGCGCGGGCCGATCCCCGCCCGCAACCGGGCCTCGCAGGCGTAGATGTTGCCCGCGCCCACGACGATGTCGCCGGCCAGCAGCGCCTGCTTGATCGAGACACGCCGCCCCTTCAGGCGCGCGTGCAGGTAGGCGGCCGTCAGATCGGGGTCGGTCGGCTCCAGCCCGAGGCCGGCCAGCAGTTTGGCCGGCATGCCCTCGGTGAGGGAATCACCCCAAATCACCGCGCCAAACCGGCGAGGGTCCGTCAAACGCAATACCCCCCGGCTGGTCACCATTTCGAAATGGTCGTGAATCCCCGCGGGCTGAGACCCGCTTGAAAACCCCAGCGAGCCCGACATACCCAGGTGGATGAGAAATCCGCCGCTGCGACGGGCCTTCGCGCCATTTCCGGACACGGGCAGCCATAAATATTTTCCACGACGTGAAATTTCACCGACAGACCAACCGGTGAGGGTATCGACATCGATCCCCACCGGCCAGCGCAGGGGCTTGCCCACATAGATCGACTCGATGACGGCGCCCCCGATCCGGTCGACCAGACTCTGGCGCGTGACTTCTACTTCAGGCAATTCCGGCATAAGGGGAATTATCGGGCGCATGAGGAGTCCATTCACGCAACAGGAATTGGGTGCCACATCAATAGAATGGCCACATCAGCTGGAGACCTCATGCCGCTTTCGTCCGACCACAAGCCCGACGCCCACACCCTGTCCATGCCCATCGCGGCACCACATCGCCTCTTGCGCAGCACCCTGCTGACGATGGGCGCCTGGGCCGGCATCACCGCCATCGGCATGGGCCTGGGCAACCTGGCTCTGGCCGCGCCGCCCGATGCACCCCAGCTCGCAGCCCCCGCACCCGACGCGGAGCCAGCCGCATCTCGGCCAGCCTCGCCCGTCCTCAAGCCGCCCGTGGTCAACTCGCCGATGGATGCGACGCTGTTCTACCAACTGCTGATCGCCGAGATGAAGGCCGGCAGCGCCGATGCGGGCACCGCCTACCAGATCTACCTGGAGGTCGCCCGCCGGCACCAGAGCAACCAGCTTTACCAGCGCGCCGTCGAGATCGCCCTGCGCGCCCGTGCCGGTGAACAAGCCCTGAGCGCCGCCAAGGCCTGGCGTCAGGCCCTGCCGCACTCGCGCGAGGCCTCCGAGTTCAACGCCCAGATCCTGCTGGCCCTGGGCCGCACCAATGAACTGGCGGGGCCCTTGCGCACCCTCATCCAGCTCTCGCCCGCGCCGCAACAGCCGCAGGTGATCGCCGCCCTGCCCCGCACGGTGGCCCGGCTGGCCGACAAGAAAGCCGCCGCCGCCGTGGTGGACGAGGCCACCGAGCCCTGGCGCCAGCCTCCGCTGGAACTGGCCGAAGCGTGGGCCGCCAGCGCGGAAGCCTGGTTCAACGCCCAGGACACCGACAAGGCCCTGGCCTCGCTCGGCAAGGCCCTGGCCCTCAAGCCCAACAACCCCTCGGCCGGCCTGGTGGCGGTGGAGCTGATGACGCAATCGCCCGAAGCCGAAAAGCGCGTCAAGGAAATCCTGCAACGGCCTGACGCGCCCCACCTCGTGCGCCTGGCTTATGCGCGCAAGCTGGCCACCACCCAACGCTACGCCGAGTCGGCCGAACAACTCGAAACCCTGGTCCAGGCCCAACCCGATCAGATGGGCACCTGGCTCACGCTGGCGGCCGTGCGACTCGAACTCAAGCAGCTCGACAAGGCGGAAGCCGCGCTCAAGCCCGTGCTCGCCCAGGAAGGCAAGCCGCGCGCACAGGGCGCCAGCGTCAGCACCACGCGCATCGGCTCCGAGGTCAACGATTTGGAGCAGGCCTATCTCTTGATGGCGCAGATCGCCGACCAGCGCAACCAGCCCGGCCAGGCCAGCGACTGGCTGCACCGCGCCGACCCCAAGGGCGAAAAGCTCAGCATCCAGGCCCAGCGCGCACGCCTCTTGATGAAGCAGGGCAAGGACACCGAAGCCCGCAAGCTGATCCGCAACCTGCCTGAGAGCGAACCGCGCGACGCGATCACCAAGTACCAGGCCGAAGCCCAGCTGCTGCGCGACGAGCAGCGCTGGGACGATGCCCACAAGGTGCTGGCCGAAGCCAACAAGCGCTTCCCCGACGACACCGACCTGATGTATGACCAGGCCATGCTCGGCGAGCGGCTCAAGAAGTACGAAGAAATGGAGCGCCTGCTGCGCAGGGTGATCGAGCTGGCGCCGGACAACCCCAATGCCTACAACGCGCTGGGCTACAGCTATGCCGACCGCGGCCTGCGCCTGGACGAAGCGCGCGTGCTGATCCAGAAGGCGCTGGTGCTGCGCCCGGGCGACCCCTTCATCACCGACAGCCTGGGCTGGCTGGAGTTCCGCGCCGGCAACCCGGAAGAAGCCGCACGCATCCTTCGGCAGGCCCTGCAATCGCGCCCCGACCCCGAAATCGCCGCCCACCTCGGCGAGGTGCTGTGGAGCCTGGGCCAGCAGGACGAAGCAGGCAAGCTCTGGCGCGAAGCATTCAAGGCCCACCCCGACAACGACACACTCAAGGAAACGATGAAGCGCCTGCGCTTCAAGCCATGACCATGCGCTCGCCCGTTGTTCATCCACGGCGCCACCTTGCTGCCTTGGCTGCGCTGCTGGTCTGCATCGGGGCGCTGCCAGGTTGCGCCAGCCTCGGCAGCGCGCCGCCCGATACTCAGCAAAGCGGCGCGTCGTCCGACAGGGCCGTGGCGGCAACGCCCGCGCTGGCCCCTGCCAGCCACTCGCTGCAAGGCCAGTTGAGCATCAAGCTGCACGCCTTCGGCACGGTGCCGGCCAAGGGCCTGAGCCTGGGTTTTTTCTTCACCGGCGACACACAGGCCGGCCAGCTGGACCTGATCACCTTGATGGGCAGCCAACTGGCCCAGGTCAACTGGACGCCCGACGAAGTCTGGCTCACCGACGAACAGGGCCGCCACCGCTATGCATCGATGGCCGAGCTGAGCGCCGCCGTGCTGGGTGAAGCCCTGCCCTTGCAGGCCCTGATCCACTGGATGCAGGGCGCCCCCGCGCCACAATGGCCCAGCACCCCCCTGAGCCAGCCCCGCGGCTTCACGCAACTGGGTTGGACCATCGACCAAAGCACCCTGGACCGCAAGCAACTGACCGCCACCCGCACCGGCACAGCCACCCAGCGCGGCGTGTTCGTCAAGGTCTATCTGGATCGCTGAGCGATCGCTCCTGGACACTTCCGGACGCCTGGCGCCCCTCTGACACCCATGCCCGCTCTCTACCGCCTGCCGGCCCCCGCCAAGATCAACCTCTTCCTGCACGTCACCGGCCGGCGCGCGGACGGCTACCACCTGCTGCAATCGGCCTTCATGCTGATCGACTGGCAGGACACCCTCGACATCGCCACCCGCGACGACGGCCAGTTGCATCGGCACGACGTCAACATCGCCTTGCCCCCCGACGACCTGTGCCTGAAGGCGGCGCGCCTGCTGCAATCGGCCAGCGGCACCACGCTGGGCTGCGACATCCACATTGACAAGGCCGTGCCCTGGGGGGCGGGCCTGGGCGGCGGCAGCTCCGACGCGGCCACCGTGCTGCTTGCGCTCAATCAGCTGTGGGGACTGCACTGGCCCCGTGCCCGCCTGGAGGCCCTGGCTGTGCAGCTGGGCGCCGATGTGCCCTTCTTCGTGCGCGGCCGCAACGCCTGGGTGGAAGGCATCGGCGAGGCCATCACGCCGCTGGATCTGCCGCCCGAGGTCCTGGCCACGCCACTGGCCCTGCTCAAGCCCCCCGTCGCCGTGCCCACGGCCGCGATTTTTGGCAGCAACCGGCTCAAACGCGACACAAAGCATGCTATAGTCGCAGACTTTCTTGCAGCGCCCCAGCGCTTTGGCAGAAACGACTTGCAGGCACCCGCCGAGGGTTACAGCAATCAGATCAGCCAGACGCTGGAGATCATGCAGAACCGCTTCGGCAACAGCCGGATGACAGGTTCGGGCAGCACGGTGTTCTCATGGATGCCAGCCTCCGCAGCCCCCACCTCGTTCAGCCCTGCCGATGTGGACCTGGATGATCCCGCATGGGTCGGTCGCGTGTGTCGCGGTCTGATTCGGCATCCTCTGCTCGACTTGCTCGATCCTCTCGACTGAGTGTGATGACAGCAAACACCGAGTTGAAGATTTCGAGCAACAGACTTGAAGTAGACAACAAAAACTGGCTATAATGTGAGGCTCTGATCCAAGAGAGCAGCTTACAAGGTTGCAACGCAGGACACAGCAGGCACCAAGCCTGATGCGAACAGCGTTTTGACCTGTGTAGGGGAGTCGCCAAGTTGGTTAAGGCATCGGATTTTGATTCCGACATACGAGGGTTCGAATCCTTCCTCCCCTGCCAAATCTCTTCATTGCTTTTCGTTTCCGTCCGGTCTCCACGATCCCCGATCGCACCGCTTGCCATCCACGCTTGACTCAAGGATTGCGCAACCTGACCTGACGACACCTGCCTGACACCTTCCTCGACTGGTCATCGTGTAGGGCAAGGTGAAGGGCTGATGCATTTATCGTCACTTGCACGCCGGCCCGCCATGATTTCCGACACCGTCCTCTTCACTGGCAACGCCAATCCGGCGCTCGCCCAAGAAATCGCCACCCACCTTGGCATCACGCTCGGCAAGGCCGCAGTGGGCCGCTTCTCGGATGGCGAAACCACGGTCGAGATCCAGCAGAACGTGCGTGGCCGCGAAGTCTTCGTGCTGCAGTCCACCTGCGCCCCCACGAACGACAACCTGATGGAACTGCTGATCATGGTCGATGCGCTCAAGCGCGCCTCGGCCCAGCGCATCACGGCCGTCATCCCCTACTTCGGCTACGCCCGCCAGGATCGCCGCCCCCGCTCGACCCGGGTGCCCATCTCGGCCCGCGTCGTGGCCAACATGCTCGAAGCCGTCGGTGTCAGCCGCGTCCTGACGATGGACCTGCACGCTGACCAGATCCAGGG
>CAYPUS010000039.1:0-2773 GCA_964413815.1 uncultured Aquabacterium sp.
CCAATACAGCCTGAACCTGCTCAAGCGCTTCAAGGCCTTCGCGCCCGAGGTGCCCACCAAGAGCGGCCTGATGCTGGGCCTGGGCGAGACGGACGAAGAGATCCTGCAAGTGATGCGCGACATGCGCGAGCATGGCATCGACATGATCACCATCGGCCAGTACCTGGCCCCCAGCGGCCACCATCTGCCGGTGCGCCGCTATGTGCACCCCGACACCTTCAAGATGTTCGAGCAGGAGGCCCGCAACATGGGCTTCACGCATGCGGCGGTTGGGGCGATGGTGCGAAGCAGCTACCACGCGGACCAGCAGGCGGCGCAGGCGGGTGTGGATGTGGGTGCCCCGAGCTGAGGGCCTGGCGAGCCGCTTTCGCAGCGTGATGACATGATGGCCTCGACCTCTGCGCCCATCACGCTGCGTGAAGCCTTGCCATCGGATGCGGGGCGAATTGCGCGACTGCATGCATCGAGCTGGCGCACCGCCTACCGAGGCGCTTTGAGCGACGACTACCTGGCCCACGCCGCCGATGCCGACAGGCAGGCGCTGTGGGAAGCGCGGTTCAAGGCGCCAGCGGCCAACCAGCACGTGCTGGTGGCGCATTCCGGCGATGAGCTGCTCGGCTTTGCTTGCTTCTACGCGAATGCCGATGACCTTTGGGGTGGCTTGCTGGACAACATCCATGTGCGGGCGGATGCGCAGGGACGCGACATTGGCTCGCTGATGCTGCATGCCATCGCGCGGCACGCGCTGGCAAGGTCTCCCGAGGCACCCATGCATTTGTGGGTGCTGCAGGCCAACACCAAGGCACAAAGCTTTTATCGCCGGCATGGCGGCGAACCCGTCGGAGACGACATTTGGATCCCTCCGGGTGGCGGGCAGGTGCCTCGCCATCGATTTGCCTGGACTGCGCAGCGCCTGGTGGCGCACTTTCCGGCCAACTGGCCGCCTGACGCTCGGGTCTCCTTGCCCTGATCACACGGTGGACTTGCGCCCCGCGCCGCGGCCCCCCGCTATAACGGCGGCATGAGCCATGGATCACCGACCCTTCCATCCAGCCACGCAGGCGATGTCCGCATCGGCATCTCCGGCTGGCGCTATGAGCCCTGGCGCGGGGTGTTTTACCCCGAAAAGCTGCCCCAGCGCCGCGAACTGGACTTCGCCTCGCGGGCGCTGCCCAGCATCGAGATCAATGGCACTTTCTATGCGCTGCAAAAGCCTGAAAGTTTTGCCGCATGGTTCGATGCTACCCCCGACGATTTCGTCTTCAGCATCAAGGCGCCTCAGTATGTGACGCACGTGCGGCGTCTGAAGGATGTGGGCCAGCCCATCGCCAATTTCCTGGCCTCGGGCGTGCTGCGACTGCGGCAAAAGCTGGGGCCCATTTTGTGGCAGTTCCCGCCGAGCTTTCGCTTCAATGCCGCGCTGTTCGAAGACTTCCTGGCCCAGTTGCCGCATGACACCGAGGCGGCTCTGGCCGTGGCCAAGCGGCACGACACCTTCATGAGCGGCCGCGTGCACCTGGCCACCGACGCGCGTCGACCGCTGCGGCATGCCGTGGAGATCCGGCACGACAGCTTCGTGGATGGCGCCTTCATCGACCTGCTCAGGCGCCACGGGGTGGCGCTGGTGGTCGCGGACACGGCGGGCAAGTGGCCGATCGTGGAAGAACCGACGTCAGACCTGATGTATCTGCGGCTTCACGGCGACAAAGAACTTTATGCCAGCGGCTACAGCGACGAGGCACTGGACCGGTGGGCCGAGCGCATCCAGGCCTGGCGAAGCGGTGGTCAACCGCCCGATGCGCGCACCGTCGAAGGCACAAGTGTCAAGCCGGTCCACCCGCATCGCAGGGACATCCACGTCTACTTCGACAACGACATCAAGGTGCGCGCGCCCTTCGACGCAGCGCGTCTGATGCGCCGCTTGGGCCTGGCCGACACGCTCGACGCCCAGGGGCACTTTGCGGTGCAACTGCCGCAGGACAAGGCCAAGGCGCCTGGCACCAACCCCAGGCCCAAGCGCAAGCCCAAGCCAGACGCAGCGGCCTGAGCAAGTGGCGCAACGGGCATTTCGGGTTTGCCTGATGCGTCAATTGAACTTTAGTCACGTGGCAAATCTTTCAGCTTTCTTAAACTTGTTTTCCTGGTGATACAAAACCAGAGCACGCAGTACAAGAAGGCTTCAGCCCTCGTGACGCAGTAAAGAATCCAGGAAAAGTGAGCGTCTTCATGCACATGCCTGTCGGCAGTCGGACAGGCGGGTGTCGCTGCGGTTAGGGCGAGTAAGGCACAGGTCATGTCATCCATTGCGCATCGCATGGATGGGGTACTGGGTTCCGTTCCGCGAACGGGGGTTGTGCAGAACCATGACCGTCATACAGCCCTGAGGGAACCCACCATGACCGAGTCCGTCGTTTCGTCCCGTCCACGCCATTTGCTTCCTGTGCGCCATGTCGTCCGTGCCATCGGCGCCGCCGCCGCGCTGACCCTGGCTTCGGCCAGCCCCACGGCCCAGGCCGCCGTGCTCTACACGCCGGTTTGCGTGATCTGCTCGGTGGGCAACATGCCGGCGCAAGGCGATGAACTGGTGATCCGCGGGCTGGTCGTGAGCTTTGCGGGGGGCAACCTCAGCAGCGCGGGCGTGCTGACGAACACGGCCTTCTCCCTGAGCAATGCCGGTCAGTTGCATGTGCAAGGGGGGGTCAACAACAACAGCCGGCTGAGCAACAGCGGCAGCAACAACACGACAGCGCCATCACAGGCCAGACAATAGGAA
>CAYPUS010000039.1:2783-15259 GCA_964413815.1 uncultured Aquabacterium sp.
GCGACGCCTCGCCCACGTTCACCAACCGCCTGCAGTTCAACAACAGCGGCACCGTGGCGGTCTACACCACGCTGACCAATGAGGCCGGTCTCCTGGTCAATGGTGGCAACTTCCAGGTCAATGGTGGTCACATCACCAACCAGGGCGGCGCCACCTTCACCAACAACGGCAACGCCACGCTGGCGCTGACCGAAGGCCGCTTCACCAACCTCGCGGGCGCGGTGTTCAACAACCACGGCACGGTGAACGGGAACATGGGCAGCACCTTCGTCAACCAAGGGGCCCTGAACAACCGGTCTGGCAGCTTCCAGGTGGGCGTGCTGCGCAACCAGGGGGTGCTCAGCAACAGCGCCGGTGCCACCCTTCACGCGGGCAGCAATCTGGTCAACGAGGCGGGCGGCCGACTGGTCAACCGGGGGGTGATCGCGGTGGGGGCCGATCGCCGGCTGATCCTCGACCAGGGCAGCACCTACGACCTCCAGGGCGGCACGATCAACGTCGGCACGCTCGGCCACCTGTATCTGCATCGCGACTTCACGATGGGGGCAGCGCAAGCCGGGCAGATTAACCTGGCTTCGGGTGGCCGCATCCACAACACGGCCACCCTGCGCGTCACCAACACGCAGACCTCCCAGGGTGACGTCAGCAACCAGGGGGCGCTCGTCAACCAAGGCACCTGGCGCAGCCAGGGCGCCATCAACAGCAGCGGCACCTTGACCAACAGCGGGCAGTTCATCGCCGAAGGCGGTGTCAATGCGGCCGCCTTCACGCAGAACGCGGGCAAGACCACCGTCTCCAGCGAGGTGGTCCTGGCCCAGGCATCGGTGCAAGGCGGCAGCGTCGAGGTGACGCAAGGCGGCGCCCTGGTGGCCGAGACCCTGAGCCTGAACGGGGCCTTGGTGGCCCATGGCGGCGTGCTGCATCTGGGCTCGCTTGAAGTGGGTCAGCAGGGCTGGCTCGATCTGCTCGAGGCGCCGCTGATGATCACGGGCGACTTCATTGACCGCAGCCAGGTAGCGGCCAACTGGCAGACCGCCAACGCGAGCCTGAGCTTCCTGGGCGAAGGTCTCCACCGCTTCGAGGTCGGCGTGGGCAGCAGCCGTTGGGCGCAGCTGACGCTCGACGCCGCGGGCAGCTACGAGTTTCTGGGCGGCCAGAGCCTGTTCGTCGGTGCCTTTGCCATTGAGGGCGGGGACCTGTCTCTGCTGTCGGCGATCTCCGGGGACCTCACCATCTACTACGACCCCACCCTGCAGGCCAATGCCTACCTCAATGGCCAGAGCTACAGCTTCGGCCTGGGTGGGGGAAAGTTGATCGCCGCGGGAAGCGAGGTGTTTGCCATGGCCGCCAGCGTCAGCGTGACGGCGGTGCCCGAAGCCGAGCATTGGGCCTTGGCGCTGGCAGGCCTGTCCGTGCTGGGCTTGCGGGGGCTGAGGGCTCGCCGCAAAGGGCAGAGCGCCTGCGCCTGACGGGCCTCGCCGCTTCTGCGCCATGCGCGCCATGTGCGCCATGTGCGCCATGTGCGCCATGTGCGCGCAGTGCAGCCTTCCAACGCCCGCGCCAAGCCGCGGGCGTTGTCACATCCGGCGGTGTTGTTGCCTTGCCGAGCGCGTCGTATCAAACCCCCGGCGGTCGGTCATTTATGTAACCGAGTGGTACGGCCGCCAGCAGCCGAATTCGCCTTTTCATTGAAAATCACCCCCTCGTCTGAGGGTGTACCGGCGTCCCTGTGAACCGGGGGGCCTTGCCGACGATGCGTTTGTAAGTTGTTACATGCGCGGGTGACGCGGCCCTAGCATCCGCCCTCGCTGGTGAACAAGCACGAAAAACCGGCAAAACCAACAGCGGCCCCGGATGGGCCGCCCCTCAATCAAATGGAGAGAGCATGAAATTGGAAGCTGTGGCAGCCAAGGCGGGCGCGATGACGGTGTTGACGGCGGTGGCGATGTCGGCTCAGGCCGCCTCCTTGTGCGTATTCGACATCGTCGGCACGACAGGCGATGCCTACAACATGGCCAAGGACTATGCCGTCGGCATGCAGAAGAACGGCGTGACCGTTGAGCTGAAGGTCCACAAGGACGAAGCCGCTGCGGTGGAAGACTTCAAGGCCGGCAAGTGCGATGCCCTGATGGCCACCGCCTTCCGTACCCGCCAGTTCAATGGCGTGGCAGGCTCGATCGACACCCTGGGTTCGACCACCGTCATCAAGGACGGCAAGATCGACGTGCCCGGCAGCTACGAAGTCGTTCGCAAGGTCGTGCAGACCTTCGCTTCGGCTGGCGCGGCCAGCATGATGGTCGAAGGCAACAACGAGATCGGCGGCATCTTCCCGTTCGGCGCCGCCTATCCCATCGTGGCCGACCGCAAGATCGATTCGGTCGAAGCCCTGGCTGGCAAGAAGATCGCCGCCTTGGAATACGACCAGGCCCAGGCCATGATGATCCAGCGCGTGGGCGGCCAGGCCGTTGCCACGGACATCAACAAGCTGGCCAGCACCTTCAACTCCGGTGCCGTGGACATGATTGCCGCGCCCACGCTGGCTTACAAGCCGCTGGAGTTGAACAAGGGCATCGGCACCAAGGGTGGCATCGGCCGCTTCCCGCTGATGGTGCTGACCTACCAGGTCGTGCTGAACAAGACCAAGTTCCCCGAAGGTTTCGGTGCCAAGTCGCGTGAATACTGGGTCAACGAGTTCGACCGCGCGCTCAAGCTGATCGCCAACGCGGACGCTGGCATCCCGGCCGGCACGTGGCTGGAGATCACGCCTGCCCAGGCCACCAAGTACAACGAGATCCTGCGTGAATCGCGCATCGCGATCACCGAGAAGGGTGTCTACAACAAGCAAGGCCTGAAGATCATCAAGAAGGTCCGCTGCTCGGTGAACCCCTCGGCCGCCGATTGCAGCAGTGCTGACGAAACCTGATCCGCATGGCTGACCGGCACGGTCCGGGCCCGAAAGGTCCTGGGCGGTGCCGTCAAGCAAAAGGCCCGAAGACGCATGTCCTCGGGCCTTTTTCTTTGTCGCTCCTCCGCTCTGCCGGGCCTGGGCTCATGCCGCGGTGACCAGTTCTTCTTCCAGCCGGCGAGCATGTCCGATGCAGGCCTCGAACATCACCAGCACATTGCGCAGCACGTTCTCCAACGGGGTCTGGCAACGTCCGGCCACCCACTGGGTCGCGATGCGGGTGTTGGCCCCCACCAGGCCGTTGGCCAGGATGAAGAAGTCCAGCTCGCCGCGCAGGGCCAGTTTGGGGAACATCTGGAACATGAAGCCGGCGATCAGGTGGGCGAAATCCTGGTGGGCCTTGTCGGTCACCGCGTGCATGCCTTCGCCCACATTGAGCGCGTCGATCAGGGTCACGCGCGCACGATGCGGGTCGTCGCGGATGAACTCGTAGAAGGTGCGCAGGGCCGCCTCGGCCAGCTTCTCGGGCTGGGGCTGGCAACTGGCCAGCGACACGATGGTGGCCTGCATCAGCGCACGGCTGACATCGACATAGACCGCGCGGAACAGCGCCTCCATGCTCTCGAACGATTCGTAGAAGTAGCGCGAGGTGAGCTGGGCCTGTTTGCACACGTCCCGCACGGTGGACTGGTGATAGCCCTTCTCACCGAAGACGGCCAGCCCCGCCGCGATCAGCTTGGCCTTGCGCTGACGCTGCCGTTCCACCGAATCGACGCCGCCATAGCGCCGCCCCGGGGTCCCCGGAGTGGAGGGTGGTTGCGGGTTAACCCTATTTCTGGAAACAGACATTGTCAGATAGTATTCTGAAATTGACCATTGTCAAAATCGCTGGCGCGAGCGGGCCGTGGGGGCATGAGCAGGCACGAGGGATCCGTGATGATGAAGGATGCTTCAGCCTGGCCGGCGCCCGGCGTGCCAAATCGCGACGCGATTTTCTCATCCGGTCGGTCCTCCCACTGTGGCGCCTTGGCAGATCGCGCCAGCAAGCGGCCTTTCACCTTCACATGGGTGGGGTGTGCGGGCCCCAACCTTCCTCAATGCGGACACCCGAGCAACACGATGAAGAATTTCAAGAACAAGGTCGCGGCCATCACCGGCGCCGCTTCGGGCATGGGCCGCACGCTGGCGCTGGAGCTGGCGGGCCGAGGCTGTCATCTGGCACTCAGTGATGTCAATGAGAAGGGCCTGGCCGAAACCGCGCAGATGGCGGGCAAGCTGGGCGTGAAGGTGACCACCGCCAAGCTGGATGTCGCCAACCGGGAGGCCGTGTATGCCTGGGCGGATCAGGTCGTGGCGGATCACGGCAAGGTCAACCTGATCTTCAACAACGCCGGGGTGGCCCTGGGTGCCTTTGCCGAAACGGTGGCGCCCAAGGACTTCGAATGGATCATGGGCATCAACTTCTGGGGTGTGGTCTGGGGCACCCAGGCCTTCCTGCCGCACATCAAGAAGGCCGGTGAAGGGCACATCATCAACACCTCCAGCCTGTTCGGGCTGCTGGCCGTGCCCACGCAAGGCACCTACAACGCCAGCAAGTTCGCCGTGCGCGGCTTCACCGAAGCGCTGCGCCAGGAGCTGGACATGGAAAACTGCGGCGTGAGCGCGACCTGCGTGCACCCCGGCGGCATCCGCACCAACATCGCCAAGGATGCCCGCATGGACGGCAGCATCTCGGCCAAGACCGGCGCCGATGCCAATGTGGCGCGCGAGAAGTTCGACAAGCTGCTCAACCTCACCAGCGCCGAGAGCGCCGCACGCCAGATCCTGCGCGCCGTGGAGGGCAACAAGCGGCGTGTGCTGGTGGGGCTGGATGCCAAGTTCCTCGACAAGTGGGTGCGCCTGATGGGCGCCTGGTACCAGCCTTTCACGACCTTCTTTGCCAAGAAGGGCATGCTGAGCTGAGTCTTGCGCCCGGCTTTTGATCGACCTTTCGGAAAACCACCATGTCGGCAGTTCACATGAACGAAACCACCAGCGCTTCCGCACCCTCGCAACCCCTCATCCGCGAGTACCCGCCGCTGTCCGGCCCGCGCGAGGCGATCGGTGCGGCGGCCATGCGCTGGAGCCTCAAGGCCTTCTTCAAGTCGATCATGAAGCCGCCCACGCCGGTGCAGCTCGAGCGGGTGATCATGCTGGCGCTGTCTGCATCGATGCCACCGGCGCTGGGCGTGAAGATCAAACACATCCGCATCGGCAACATGAAGGCCGAGAGCCTGACGCCCAAGGACCTGCCGCAGCCCCAGCACGCCATCCTGTATCTGCATGGCGGCGCTTTCTGCACGGGCAGTCCGCGCACCCACCGCAGCATCACGACGCGCCTGGCCAAGTTCGCGCGCGCCGAGGTCGTGGCCATCGACTACCGCCTTGTGCCCGAGCACCCATTTCCGGCGCAGATCGAAGATGCCGTGGCCGGCTTCAAGCACCTGCTGCAAAAGGGCTACCGCGCCGAAAACATCGCGGTGGCTGGCGATTCGGCCGGTGGCACCTTGACGCTGCTGGTCACCAAGGCGCTCGAACTGGAGGAAATGCCCCAGCCCAAGTGCCTGGTGATGATGTCGCCCGCGTTCGACGCAACGCTGAGCAGCCAGAGCACCAAGCAAAACCGCAAGATCGACCCGATGATCAACATCGAGTGGGGGCACCAGGGCTTCGCCTGGTATCGCCCGCGTCATGATCATCCGCTGGCCTTCCCCAAGCGCCAGAACCTGGCCACTTTGCCGCCCACGCTGGTGCAGGTGGGCGAGCACGAGGTGCTGTACGACGATTCCGTCTGGCTGGCCCACGCCGCCAAGCGTTTTGACCGTCATGTCGAACTGGAGGTCTACCTCAAGCGCTGGCATGTGTTCCAGGTGCACGCCGGCATCATGCCCAGCGCCACCCTGGCGTTGCAGCGTCAGGCCGCCTTCATGCGGCAGCACTGGGGTGCCTGATATTCGGCCCATTTTTGACATTTGGGGCTTTCTGAATATTGAAATGGCCTGAGAAGACATACTCATCTTTTCACCCTGATATTCGAGCCGTTCCGAATTGTCCAGGGGTTTTTGCTGGTGTGCGTTGAATGCGCCTCGGTGAAATTCGCGTCAGATATTGCTTTTCTGACTTGACGATTCACCGACGGAGAATTCATGGGATCCACCACCATCCGCAAGACCAGCCTGGCCGCCGCCGCGGCCCTCATCGCCCTGTTTGCCGCCTTCTCCAGCGAGGCCGCGACGGTGGGCTCGCCGGGCAACGACTTCTACAACCTGCCCGCCACCCTCCCGGCCGGTGCGCATGGCGATCTGGTCAGCTACCGGGTCGCGACCGTCAAGCTCAATGGCGCCATCCCGGATGCCAATGCCTGGAACATCACCTACCTGAGCGAAGACGCGGCAGGCGGCAAGCAGCTGGCAACCGGCACGGTGCTGGTTCCCCGTGGCACGCCCCCGGCAGGCGAGCGGCAAGTGATCCTGTATGCGCCAGGTGTGCACGGCCTGGGCAATGGCTGCTCGCCCTCGCGACAGCTGGAAATCGATGGCGAATACGAGGCCGCCAACATCGCCGACGCTCTGAAAGCCGGTTATGCCGTGCTGGTGACCGACTATGTCGGCTACACGAATGGCAGCGTGCCGCGCTTCATGGCCGGCCCCTCGCAAGGGCGCAACCTGCTGGACATCTTCAAGGCGGCCACCGGCATTCCCGGGGTGGGCTTCTCTGCATCGGCCCGGACGGCCGTCTGGGGCTATTCGCAGGGCGGGCAGGCAGCGGCCTTTGCCGGTGAGCTGCAACCCGCCTATGCGCCCGGCCTGAACCTGGTGGCGCTGGCCCATGGCGGCACGCCGGGCGATCTGTTCAGCACTGCCGAATACCTCAACGACCGCAATGGCGCGGCCTTCCTGTTCAGCGCCGTGGTGGGCCTGCGCGAGGAATACCCGACCGGCATCCCCTACAACCTGGTGATGACGAACGAGGGCAAGGCGGCCTTCGATCAGCTCAAGGGCAAGTGCATCTTTCGCGCTCTGTTCGATTACCAGAACCAGGACCTCGCGCAATACACGAGCGAAGGCTACACACTGGACAACATCTTCACGCTGCCGGGCATCCAGAGCACCTTGCAAAAGCAGGCGCTGGGTACCCAGCGGGTGGCGGTGCCGATGTACCAATACCACGGCCAGGCCGACCAGTTCATCCCGCTGCAGCAGGCGGTCGATTTGAAGAAGGCCTATTGCGCCAAGGGCACGGACGTCGCTTTCCACCTGTACCCGGGCGAGCACATCATCACGCAGTTCCATGCGGCCAAGCATGTGCTGGCGTGGCTGGGTGAGCGCTTCAATGGCCGCGCCACGCCCAGCAGCTGCCAAACGAATCCGCCCGACCCCATCTCCACGGCCAATGACAACAGCGGCAACATCAAGGTGTCGTTGCGCAAATGGCCGCTGACCGCGACCGTCGACCTCAAGACGATGCAGCAGACCGTGGTGCTGCCCGCCGCGTCCACCTTCGACGAAGAGACCGACATCAACGACGAAACCCTGGTCGGCGTCCTGGAGGTGCCCGAGTTCCGCCAGTCGCTCAAGCTGCTGGGCATCGGCGCGCAGATCGGGCTGAAAATCGTGCCGTCGGCCAATGCCACGGGCATGGTGCGCCTGAGCGACACAGGGCGCCTGACGGTCAAGGGCAATGTGCCGGTCGACATCACCGTCTCATCGGTCTGGGGCATCCCCTTCGGTCAGTGCAAGACAGAAAAGCCGGTTGACTTCCCGCTCGACTTCGAGGGCCCCATCTCTTCGCTGGGCAATGGCAACCTGACCTTCAAGGGCACGACCAGCTTCCCGCTGATCAAGGGTTGCATCATCTCCGCGATCATCTCGGCCTTCATGTCAGGCAGCGGCCAAGCCTACACCTTCACGGTGGCACCGCCTGCGCCCAGTCTGTTCTGATGCTGCGGTAGTGCCGGGATGCCGGCGGGCCTCAGGCGGCGTGGCGCGCCGCCTTGAGCGTCATCTCCTGGAGGGCTTCGTCGCGCAGGTCCTTGCGCAGGATCTTGCCCACATTGGACTTGGGTAGGTCCTCGCGGAACTCGATGTGCTTGGGGCGCTTGTAGCCCGTGAGCTGTTCCTTGCAGTAGACGGCCATGTCCTGCTCGGTCAGGCTGTAGTCCTTGCGGACCACATAGAGCTTGACGGCTTCGCCCGAGCGCTCGTCGGGCACGCCGATGACGGCGCACTCGCTCACGCCGGGGTGCAGGCCCACAACCTGTTCGATTTCGTTGGGATATACGTTGAAGCCCGAGACCAGGATCATGTCCTTCTTGCGGTCGACGATCTTGATGAGGCCGTTGGCGTCCATCACGCCGATGTCGCCGGTGCGGAAGAAGCCGTCGGCCGTCATGACCTTGGCGGTCTCCTCGGGGCGGCCCCAGTAGCCGGCCATCACCTGCGGGCCCCGCACGGCGATTTCGCCGGGCTGGCCGATTTCCTGCGGCTGGCCCTCGTCATCGAGCAGCGCGACCTCGGTGGAGGGCAGGGGGTAGCCGATGGCGCCGTTGTATTCGCGGTTGTCCAGGCGGTTGACGGTGACCACCGGCGAGGTCTCCGAGAGGCCATAGCCTTCGACGATGGGCACGCCGGTGATGCGCTGCCAGGCCTGGGCGGTGGACTGCTGCACGGCCATGCCGCCGCCGTTGCAGACCTTCAGGCGCGAGAAGTCCAGTTCGGCGAATTCGGGCTCTTCGACCAGGGCGTTGTAGAGCGTGTTGACGGCGGGGAACTGCGTGATGCGGAACTTCTTGAGTGTCTTGATCAGCTTGGGCACGTCGCGTGCGTTGTCGATCAGCACGTTCATCGTGCCCATGCGCGCGCTCAGGAAGAAGCAGACGGTCAGCGCGAAGACGTGATAGAGCGGCAGGGCCACGACGTTGATCAACTGGCCCTCGACCTTGTCGAGTTCGGGCTTGAACCAGGCCTCGCACTGCAGGATGTTGGCCACCAGATTGCGTTGCAACAGCGTGGCGCCCTTGGAGACGCCGGTGGTGCCGCCCGTGTACTGCAGGAAGGCTGGATCGCTGCCCTTGAGCGGCGGGCGCGCGTAAGGCAGGGACTTGCCTGCCTGCAGCGCAGTCTTGAAGGAGGTGACCTGGCGCTGGCCGTCGCTGGGCAGCTGGAAATCGATCACGTGCTTTTCCAGATGGCGGGCGTTGAAGGTGACCCAGGGCCCCTTGATCGCCCCGAAGACATCGCCCAGAGCGGCCAGCAGGATGTGCTTGACCGGCGTGCGCGCGACCACTTCCTGCAGGGTCGGGGCGACGTTTTCCAGCAGAATGATGGCTTCGGCGCCCGCATCGTTGAGCTGGTGTTCGAGTTCGCGGGGCGTGTACATCGGGTTGACGTTGACCACCACATAACCGGCCCGCAGCACTGCGGCGATGGCCACCATGTAGTGCGGGATGTTGGGCATCATCAGGGCCACACGGGCGCCCGGGCTGAGCTTTTGCGCTTGAAGCCAGGCCGCCAGTTGCCGTGACAGGCGATCGACTTCGGCAAAGGTCCAGCGTGAGCCCAGGTAGGCCGCCATGTCCTGGCGCGCGTGTTTCTTGAAGGCCTCTTCCAGCAGATCCACCAGGGACGGGTAGGCATCGGGGTTGATCTCGGTGGGCACGCCTGCGCCGTACTGACTGGTCCAAGGTTTCGCGATGGCCATCGTTGGTCCTGTTCGAGGTGAGAAGGGGTGAATCTGAAAACGCGCGCTGTCATTTTGCCCGCGGTGTTCTCGCCTGCAAACCCCTAGGTCGGGGAGGCCGGGTGCGCCGGCACGGCCGCGTCAGCCAGCCGCCAGGTTTTGGAAGTGATTTAAATGGACATTTGGAAATGTCAGAACCGCTTTATTTACGCAGGTTTGTCCCCTTGGGTCGGAAAAAGCGCGCCGATATATTCGCTTCCAGTCGATGAACTGTTCGGCTATTTATATTTCTTCAATAAGGAAGCGCGATGAAACTTTTGAATCAAACCCAAGTTCAGCAGGTCAGCGGCGGTGCCGAGAAGGATCCGAGCCTGGGCCTGTTCCCCCAGACCGGCTTCAAACTGATCGATGACATCCACCGCATGGAGTGGGCCCTGTACGGCAAGTTCCTGTTCGGCTGGCTCATCAAGGATTGAGTGCCCCAGGGCACCGCATCGGCGCTCGCCCGCCGTTCCCAGGTTGTGCGGGCAAGCTGTCTGTCAGGCCGCAAGGCCTTTGGATCCATCTGGCGCAAGGCCGGGTGGATTTTTTTTGGGCGCAGCGACCCAGTGCCGTGGGGGGCGCGGTCCCGTCAGGTGGCGGCTGTGGCGGGCGGCGTGTTGGCGCTCAGCCACTGATGCAGCCCCGCCCAGGCGTAGGCGGTGTGGTCGACCAGCGAGTCCACCGGCGTGTCGAACCCCCGCTCGGTCCAGACCGAGGCCGTGTGGATGACCATGCCGACGAAGCCGCCCACGACCAGTTCCAGATCCAGCGGCACGGTCAGGCCGGGGTAACGCGCCTTGAAGCGGCTGCGCAGCCATTCCGCGTACTGGCTGACCTTCGCGTTGAGGTTGCGGGGGTTGGCCAGGCCCGTCGTGACGGCATCGAGCAAGAGGATCTGCGCGCGGCGCGGGTCGGCCTTGATGAACTCGAAAAAGGCGCTCAGGCCTGCGCGAGTCTGCTGCAGCGGGTCGTTGCCAGGGGCCCCCGTGACGCAGCCCATGATGGCCATGCTGACCTCGGCCGACAGGCGTTGGTGCACGGCCAGGAACACTTCATTGACGTTCGCGAAGTGCTCATAGAAGTAGCGCTCGGTCAGCCGCGCCTGCGCGCAGATCAGGCGCATGGTGGTGTTGCGATAGCCCTCCCGGCCGAACACGTCGTAGGCGGCCTCGATGAGGCGTTCGCGGCGCTGGGCCTGGCGCTCCGCGGCCGAGACACCGCCATAGGGCCTGGGAGCGACGGCGACGGAGAGGGTGTCGAGCTGGGCGTTCATGGCATGTGGGGCTGATGGCGGGATCTGATCTTCTGGTGTATCAAAACATCCAGATGAGATGTTTGTAGCACTCCGCCGCCGATCACGCATGGCGGTAAGCCTGAGAGGGCCCCCTGAATCGGGGCACGCACCAGCATGCAAGGATGATTGGGCGACAGCCCCCTTTGGGCAAAAAGCCCATCGGGCACAGGCCAGACGGGCTTTGGGGCGGACCAGCGCAGGCAGGTCTCGGCGGGATCGGCGGGGCGTTCGAGGCGCGCCGTGGCTGGCGCACCCCGAAGCCGCATCAGACGAAGCTGAAGTGCTCGTTCTTCATCTGCATGACGGCGCTGGTCGGGGCCAGCATGGCCTTTTTGTGGCCGTCGGCGCGGGGCAGCATGCGCTCGAAGTAGAACTCGGCGGTCTGCAGCTTGGCCTGGTAGAACTCGGCCGACTCCTTGCCACCCTTGGCCAGCTTCTCTTGGGCAACCAGCGCCTGCTTGAGCCAGAAGTGCCCCATCATCGTGAAGCCGGAGAACATCAGGAAGTCGTAGCAGGCCGAGCTGACCACGTCGCGGTCCTTGTTGGCGCGCAGCATGATCTTGAAGGTCAGGATCTTCCACTGCCAGGCGCGCTTGTAGCAGGCGCGGGCCATCTTGCCGATGGCGCCACCCGACAGCAGGTGCGGCTTGGCCTGGGCGATCATCTCGTTGGTGAACTCGAAGACGCACTTGCCGCGGGTTTGCAGCAGGGTCTTGCGGCCCAGCAGGTCGAGCGCCTGGATGCCGGTCGTGCCTTCGTACAGCGTGGAGATGCGCGCATCGCGGGCGATCTGCTCCATGCCGTGCTCCTTGATGTAGCCGTGGCCACCGAAGACCTGCATGCCCAGGTTGGCGCACTCCAGGCCCATCTCGGTGATGAAGCCCTTGAGGATGGGCGTGAAGAAGCCGAGCTTGTCGTCGTATTCCTCGTACTGGGCCTTGTTGCCGGTGGCCACGCCAGCGACCATGTTGTCGGCCAGCTTGGCGGCGTTGTAGATCATGGCGCGGGCGCCTTCGGCGACGGCGCGTTGCGTCAGCAGCATGCGGCGCACGTCGGCGTGCCAGATCAGGGCGTCGGCGATCTGATCGGCGTCCTTCTTGCCCGACAGGGCGCGCATCGAGCGGCGCTCCAGGGCGTAGGGCAGCGAGCCCTGGTAGGACAGCTCGGCATGGGCCAGACCCTGCACGGCCGTGCCGATGCGGGCGGTGTTCATGAACGTGAACATCGCTTCCAGGCCCTTGTTGGGCTCGGCGATCATGTAGCCGGTGGCGCCGTCGAAGTTCAGCACGGCGGTGGCCGAAGCGCGGATGCCCATCTTGTGCTCGATGGCGCCGCAGACCACGGTGTTGCGCTCGCCCAGCGAGCCGTCCTTGTTCACCAGGAACTTGGGCACGATGAACAGCGAGATGCCGCGGGTGCCCTTGGGGGCGTCGGGCAGGCGGGCCAGCACGATGTGGATGATGTTCTCGGCCAGATCGTGTTCACCGGCGGAGATGAAGATCTTGGTGCCGGTGATCT